>NZ_JXMW01000012.1 GCF_002072215.1 Methanobrevibacter arboriphilus JCM 13429 = DSM 1125 | reverse complement strand
TTCTAATCATGTACTATTAAATAAAAAAGGAAGTGAGAGGTGTATTTCAAGTGAAAGTTATTTTTCAAAAAAAGAAAATTTAAGACATTTATTTCAAGTGTAATTTTAGTATATTTTTAAAAAATTAAAATCCATTTAAACATTCTTAGTTGAAATTTAAAACTTTTAAATTAGTTTAAATAATAAAA
The DNA here is from genome assembly GCF_002072215.1 of Methanobrevibacter arboriphilus JCM 13429 = DSM 1125. Taxonomy (NCBI): domain Archaea; kingdom Methanobacteriati; phylum Methanobacteriota; class Methanobacteria; order Methanobacteriales; family Methanobacteriaceae; genus Methanobrevibacter; species Methanobrevibacter arboriphilus. The sequence continues at coordinate 111,788 of NZ_JXMW01000012.1, read as the reverse complement.
TAATTCATAAAAATGTTTTTTTTACAAAAATTAATATTAAATATTGAAAAAATAAGTCAATAACAGACTAATTTCTAATCTTTTCACTTGAAATGTATGTCTTCAATCATACAAAATACTAAAAATAACTTTCACTTGCAATTTACCCCTCACACTCACAAATTATATAACTGTCAATGATTAGTATAAACATACATTTCAAGTGTAAAAATTTGAATAAATAAAAATTGTAAATTAGATATATATTTTATATATATTTATAATTCTCTAAAAATAAGTTATAATTAAAAATAAGTTATAGATAAGCCATAAAAAATCAAATAATATAAAAAAAATTAATTAATAAAAAAAAAAACATTTAATTAATATAAATAATAATATTATAAAATTAATATACAAAAAAATAATATAAAAAGAATAATATAAAAATAAAAAATATTAAAGGACAATAAATATTAAACAAACATACTATTATCATTTATTTGTGAGTTTTCACCCTCACCAAAAGTTTTACCAGTTATCCAAATACACTGTAATTTTCCTTTAAAAACTTTTTTAATTGATAATATTAAGCTATTTTTTGTTAAACCATCTTCATATATTTCTTCAGAAATAACAAATCTATTTAAAACATTGTCTGGATGTTCAAGTTCAAAATCAAGAAGAAATTGATTTAAAGCAAATCTAATATCCCATATAAATTTTTCTCTTTTTTTATTTGATGAATCTTTAATCAAAGCTACTTGTTCAGGTGCTATTTCAGATGCACAGCCAATAAGTATCATATCTTCCTTATGTTTTGGTTGTATAAGATCAAGTACGTGTTCATTTGGATAGTTTATAAGAAAATGGAAATTGGAAGTTTCATCAGGTATTTGTTCTTTAAATAGGCCTTCTTCAACAAGCCATTTTTTGATTATTTTTTCGTCAATCATATAATCACTGTCTATTAAGAAATTACACTATATGTTAAATTATTTTTTATATATTATAATATATTATATAAATATATAAGTAGTTATATAACTAATTTTTATCTATATGTAAATTATAATTTAAATTAAATTTAATTATATATTAATAATAATTTATATAATAAATAAATTTTTAAATTCAATAAACAATATAATCATTTAAAAATATCTATTTAAAAAATAATTTTTAGTATCTTTAAAAAACTTCAAAGAACTATTAAAGTCATGAATATTAAGATTATTTTCAATTATTAAGGTTTTATAATGTATTTTCAAGATATACCTAGCTTACAATTTTTTACACTTATTTCATTAGGTATATTGATTTTTTCAATATTATTTGATATTTTATTAGGCGAACTACCAACAAAAATACATCCTGTGGTTTTCATTGGTAAAAATATTGAATTTTTTTTAAAATATTTAATAAAAATTAAAAACAAAATATCTGGATTTATTTTAACAATATTAGTTTCATTGATAGTAATATTATTTTTCATAGTAATATTATTAATATCTAGCTATAATCTTATTATCTTCTTGATAATATCATCATTAATACTTTCTTCAACATTTTCAATTAGAATGCTACTTTCTTCAGCTAAATCAATTTTCAATGATTTAGAATTAGATATTAATTCTGCAAGAGTTTCTATGTCACATTTAGTAAGTAGAGATACATCTGAACTTACTAAAACTCTCATTGTTTCTGCTACAATTGAAACATTATCTGAAAATATAACAGACTCTGTTATTTCACCTGTATTTTATTATATTATAGCTAATATTATTTTTATTTTAGCTCTATCTTTAATTGTAGTGTTTAATTTTTCTTCAGCTAATATAAATATTTTAAATATTATAATATTTTCTGTTATTATAGCTATTTTTTATAGAATAATTAATACATTAGATGCTATGGTTGGATATAAAAATGAAAAGTACTCTAATATTGGATATTTCCCAGCAAAATTAGATGATATATTGAATTATATTCCTGCTCGCCTTGGGGGAATTTTAACAGTTTTAACTTCTTTCTTATATAGAAATCAAGGATTTAATTACAAAAACAGCTATTTAACAATGTTAAATGATGCTAGAAAATGCCCATCCCCAAATTCTGGGTTTACAATGGCAGCTGTTGCAGGAGCTTTAGATATTTCCCTTACAAAAAAGAATGTTTATAGTATTGGTAAAGATAAGAATGTTTTAAAAAAGAATGATATTAATAAAGCTATTAAACTTTCTAAATTAACTATTTTTTTATCTATTTTGTTTTTAATTTTAATTTTTTTAATATTTATTTTAATTATTTTTGTATTTTTATTATAATCTTAAAATTCATTTTAACCTTAATTTTTATCATAACTTTAATTTTTTAGAAAGAGTTATTTTAATGGCATAATTATAGCTATTTAAAATTTATTTTTAATAATATTCTTTAAAATAGCCATTCTAACAGGAACACCATAAAAAGCCTGTTCAAAATATTTATTATATTTAGTATTATCAACATCTGTAGATATTTCATCAACTCTTGGAAGAGGATGCATTACAATAAGATCTTTTCCTTTTACAAGGTCATGATTAATCAAATAAGCTCCTTTTATTTTTGAATATTCTTCTTCATCTGGAAACCTTTCTTTTTGTATTCTAGTAACATACAATACATCAATTTCATCAATAACATTTTTCAAATTATTTGTTTCATGAAATTTTACATTGTTCTTTTTTAGATCATGGAGAGTTTCTTTTGGCATTTTTAATTCATCAGGTGATACAAAATTCATTTGAGCATCAAACATTCCAAGTGCATAAGCTAATGAATGCACAGTGCGTCCATATTTTAAATCTCCCACTAAAGCAACATTTAAACCTTTAATTTTATCAAATTGGCGTTTGATTGTGTAAAGATCTAGAAGAGTTTGAGTTGGATGTTGTCCAGCACCATCTCCAGCATTTATTACAGGAACATCCACAATATCTGAAATAAATTTTGCAGCCCCTTCTAGGCTATGTCGAATAATAAGAGCATCTGAATAAGCTTCAAACATTTTTGATGTATCAGCTAAACTTTCACCCTTTGAAACAGAACTAGCTGAGCTTCCAGCAAATCCAACACAATTACCACCTAATTTTTTCATGGATGTTTCAAAAGATAAACGAGTTCTAGTAGAAGGCTCAAAAAACATCATTCCCAATATTTTACCTGCTAATTCATCTGAAAATTCTTGGGATTTTGCTATTTTTTCAAGATTTTCAGCTTCATTTAAAATAAATTCAATATCTTTTTTTTGAAAATCCTTTATTGATATTACATCATTTAGATTAAAAATTTTAATCACACTCTAAAAAAATTATAATAATCGTATATTTCTAATAGCTATATACAATAGCCATATTTTAATAACTATATATAATAGCCATATTCTAATAACTATATACAATAGCCACATTTATATTTATAGTAACTTTATTTATTTATAATATTCCTATTTATTTATATATCTATATTTGATTATAATACCCCTATTTTAGCCATATACTCATATTTAATCATAATATTCATATTTAATTAATAAACATCTTTATATTTATAATAAATATATTTATATTTATAATAATAATTTTATATAATATATTTTATTATTTATAATCATATTATTATTATTTATATTATTATTATTTAATATTCATATTATTATTTATATTTATATTATTATTTTCACTTGTAATTATGAGAATTTAAAATAATCAAATTTTTCTTCCAAACATCAAATAACCACTATGCCCCACCATTCTAGTTTTAGGTCTTGTGCCTTGATTTCTTACTTCAATTTCTCTTTCAAGTGTTTCAATAATGGATAAATCTATGAAACCTATCTTTTTAGCTATTTTATATGAAGTTTCAATTTGATCTATATATGGAGCATAAACAGCAAGGTATCCTCCTGTATTTAAACAACTATAAACATCTTCAAATATTTCATATGGTTTCATTAAATCAAGAAAAACTAAGTCTATTTCGTTTTCTTCAATTCCTTCTTTTATATCTTTATTTTTTATTTCAATAATATTATCTAAACCAAATTTTTCTATATTACTTTTAGCTACCTCTGCAAAATCTTCTCTAATCTCGTAGCTGTAAACTTTTCCACATTCTCCAACAATATTTCCAAAATTTAAAGCTATAGCACCAGCTCCAGTACCAGCATCAACAATTCTACTCCCACTTCCAATACCACACTTTGAAATTATAGTACCAATGTCTTTTTGAATCAGTATTGAGCATCTCCTATCCATTAATTCTATAAAATCATTAACAGATGGTTTAATTACTTTAAATTTTTTCCCTAAATGTGTTGTTAGTGTTTGACCTATTTTTGCATTAGCTAGATCCTCTTGATTTATAATTCCTAAATCACTTTGAAAATCAGATTTTTGATCAATAATATATTTTTTAGATCTTTCGTCCATTATAATTATCAATTAATCACCGTTCATTTATTATCATTGTTAATTTTTATTATTTTTATTTTGTATTTATTATCATTATTTTATTATTATTTTTTTCTTTATCTTTTTTCTTTACTTTTCACTTTTCTTTACTTTTATTATTTTTCTTTACTTCTTCTATTATTTTTTCTCTTTACTCTTTTTATATATTTTTTATATTACTTTTCATAATCTCTCTCGCAACTTATTTAAAGATGTTTTACAATATAAATCACATGGAAAAATTTATTGAACATCCTTTTATAAAAGAAAATACTGCAGAAGCAAGGATATATCAACAAGTTCTAGCTGCTGATGTTCTTAAAAAAGGGAATACAATGATTGTTGCTCCAACTGCTTTGGGAAAAACTCTTGTAGCCATATTAGTAGCTGCAGATAGACTTAAAAAAAATAAAGGTTCCAAAGTTCTTATTTTAGCTCCTAGTAAGCCTTTAGCAATTCAGCACGAAGAAAATTTTAGGCATTTTCTTAATGTAAAAACTACTTCTATTACTGGGGCAACTAAACCAGATGAAAGAAAAAAAAGATGGGATGATTCTCAGATTATTTGTGCAACACCACAAACAATTGAATCAGATTTACTTAATGGAAGATATGATCTTGAAGATGTATCTCTTCTTGTTTTTGATGAATGTCATCACGCTGTAGGATCTTATGCCTATGTATATCTTGGACAAAGATATGTAAAAACTGCTAAAAATCATTTGATTCTGGGATTAACTGCTTCTCCTGGTTCTGATAAAGATAAAATTCGGCAAATATGTGAAAATCTTTTTATTGAAGATGTTGTTGTAAAAAATGAAGATGACGTTGATGTAAAACCTTATTTTAATCCTATTGAAATAGACTGGATTAAAGTTAATATGAGTAAGGAACTTGAAAAAATTAAAAATCATATTAATAAGGCTCTTAGGCATCGATTGAAAATGTTAAAGAATTTAAATGTTATTTCTACTATTTCTGTTAATAAAATTGATATTTTAAAAGCTCGAGGTAAAGTACAAAATCGTATTGCTAGAGCTACAAATCCTCCAAAAGAATGTTATCAAGCAATTTCAATTTTAAGTGCAGTTATTAATCTTCAGCATGCTTTAGAACTTTTAGAAACTCAAGGTGTTTCAACTTTCAATAAATATGTTTCAAGGATAAGAAAAAAGAATACTAAGGCGGCCAAAGGACTTTTAATAGATGCTGATTTTTCTCAAGCTATTCTTTTAAGTGAACAAGCTGAAAAAAATGGATGGGAACATCCTAAATTAAAAAAACTCATGGAAATATTAAAAGAAGAACTAAATATTGTCGATATTAATCAATCTAAATTAATAGGAAACACTGACTCAGAAATTAATTTTTCTAAAACCAACAATCCTCCTAAAAATAACAATTCTTCTAAAAATAATAACTCTTCTAACAGGAATAAAAATAAAAGAATCATCGTTTTCACACAATTCAGAGATACACTTGAAATGATCCAGAAAAAATGTGAAAAAGAAGGTATTAATTCTGTTAAATTTTATGGTCAAGGATCACGGGATGGAGAAAAAGGACTTACTCAGACAGAACAAAAGAATATTATTAAATCATTTAAAATTGGGACTTATGATGTTTTAATTTCAACTAGTGTTGCTGAAGAAGGAATTGATATTCCTTCTGTTGATTTAGTTGTCCTTTATGAACCTGTACCTTCAGAAGTTCGAATGATTCAAAGGAGAGGAAGAACTGGAAGGAAAAATACTGGCAATATGAAAGTTCTCATTGCTAAAGGGACTAGAGATGAAGGTTATTACTGGGCAAGCTTAAATAAGGAAAAACAAATGAAAAAACATTTAATAGATAAAGATTCTTTAAAAAACTTAAATAAAAACTCTTTCAATAAATCAAAGCATGAAATAAATTCAAAAATAATTGGAAAAAAGGCTGAGATAGGCGTTATTTTAGATGAAAAGGATATTTCAATGAATAATGGTCCTACTAATAATAATTATAATGGCAATATTAGCAATAATACTATTAATGATATTAATAGTAATATAAATATTAATAATAATAGTAATGACAATTTTAATAATAATGATTATAATGATTATAATGATTATAATGATTATAATGATTTGAATGGTTATGATTTTAATAAAATAAATAAGAATGATATCAATAGGAATGCTCAAAATAATAATATTTTTGTTTATGCAGATTCAAGAGAAGGAAACTCTAAAGTACTTCGAGCGTTAGATACAATAAATGTCAATGTGAGAATTAAATCTATGGCTGCTGGGGATTATCAGATTAGTGACGATATTGCTATTGAAAGAAAAACAGCTAAAGATTTTATTGATTCTATCATTGATAAAAGACTTTATAAACAAGCTAAAATAATGAAAGAAGAGTTTAAAAAACCAATTTTAATTTTAGAAGGAGATGATATATATTCAGGTTTCTTGTCTCCTGATGCTATTAGAGGTTCTATTGCATCTATTGCAATAGACTTTGGAATTTCTATTATTCCAACTAGAAATCCTGAAGATACTGCAGCTATGATTAAAAGAATTGCTATTAGAGAGCAAAATCAAAATAATAATCCTATTCAAGTTAGAACTGAAAGAAAACCTACTGAATTATGGGAACAGCAGCTGTTTATTATTGAATCATTGCCTAATGTTGGTCCGGTTACAGCAAAGAAATCACTCGAAAAATTTTCAACAGTTCAAGCTGTGATCGATGCATCTATTTCAGAACTCAAAGAAATTGATGGTATAGGGTCTAAAACTGCTGAAAATATTAGAAAAGTCTTAGATTCTAAATATTTAAGTTTTAAAGATAATGATAAAGATAAAAAATTGTTATAACTTATACCTTTTAATTTATAAAAAATTTTTAAATATCATCAAATAATTTCCATATTTCAGGGTATTTTTCTGAAACTGCTTCATCTATTAATTTTGAAGCTTCTTTACTTATACTAAATTCGGGTCTAGTTTTTCTTAAATATCTAAATACTGCACTTGATTTAGCTGACCATAGAGTAATTCTAGGGTTTTTTTCAATTATCTCTTTTACTTCTTCTATACTAGCTATTTCATAATCACTTAATTGATTTTCCTCTTCAATTTCAACTGTTTCTGAAGCAATTTTTTTATCTTGAATCTTACTTTCTTTTTCTTCAATTGTATCTTCTTCAATATTTTTTCCAATTTCTTTCACTGTTTCCTCTTTATCTTTTCCTGTTTCATCCTCATCTTTTTTAATTTCTTCTTTATCTTTTTTTTGCTCTGTTTCAATCAATTCTTTTTCTCTTTCATCTGTAGTATTATATTTTTCATTTATTTCAGATTTTAAGGAGCTTTTAGTTTTTGTTTCATCCAATTGTTTATTTTCATCATCATTAACTTCTATTTCCTGAGTTTTCTCCTCAATATTCTCCTTATCCTCCTTTTCATCATTTTTTTCAGCTATTTCTTCTTCTTTTTCTTTTTCATTATCTGAGCTAGAAAGAATATCTTCCAATGTAATTGAAGAATTTTTATTTTTTTCATCTTCTTCATCGTCTATTTTTGGTATTAATGAGTCTAAACCTCTTCCCAATCCTCTTTTGTTTTTTTTATTATCTACCATTTTTTAACCCTCATCACTTTCTAAACTTAATATTTCTTTAGCTAATTTTAAATAAGATCTTGCACCTCTACTTTCTTCATCATATGCTATACAAGGCATACCATAACTTGGAGCTTCAGCTAATCGTATATTTCTCGAAATCACTGTTTTAAATATGTTTTCTTTGTCTCCGAAATATTTTTTTAGCTCACTATATACTTCTTTTCCAAGCCGTGTTCTAGAGTCATATAATGTTAATACGATTCCTTTAATTGGCGAAGGACTTCTTAGACGTTCTTCTACAAGATTAATTGTATTTGTTAAATCAGCTAATCCTTCCAATGCAAAGTATTCTGCCTGTATTGGTATTATTAAACTATCACTTGCTACAAGGCCATTAATTGTTATCACTCCTAATGATGGAGGAAGGTCTATAATTATATAGTCAAAAATGTTTACTACTGGTGATAATAATTCTTTCAAAACTAAGTGATAATTATCTAGTTTACTTAATTCTACTTCGACTCCACTTAGTGAAATATTACTTGGGAGAATAAATAAATTTTCAACAATTGTTGGAATAATAGCTTTTTTCACACTTACTTGACCACTTATTGCCGCATAAACTGTGTTTTTTAGCTCTTGTTTGTTTATTCCAAAACTTGTAGTTGCATTTCCTTGTGGATCCATGTCAACAAGTAGCACTGATTTACCTAATGTTGCAAGTGATGCAGCTAAGTTAACTGCTGTGGTTGTTTTACCACAACCACCTTTTTGGTTTATTATTGCTATTGTTTCTCCCATTCTATCATTCCTTTTATAATTTTTATATCATCGGATATTTTCGCTTAAGTTATATATTATCATTTATACTATATAAGTTTTAAATTAAAACTGAGTAGTTTTTATTTATAAGTTATAATTTATTTATTATAAATTAATTTTTATAATTTTTAAGTTATTTTTAATAAGTTATAATTTATTTTATATAAGTTATATATTTTAATTTTTAAGTTATTTTTAATAAGTTTTAAATTATTATTTATAATTTATTTATTATATCTTATAATTTATAATTAATTAGTTATTTTTTATAATTTATATCTTATTTCTTATAATTTATTTTTTATAAGTTTTAAATTAAAACTGAGTAGTTTTTATTTATAAGTTATAATTTATTTATTATAAATTAATTTTTATAATTTTTAAGTTATTTTTAATAAGTTATAATTTATTTTATATAAGTTATATCTTATTTATTATATTTTATTTCTTATAATTTATTTTTTATAACTTATATATTTAAACTTATAACTTATTTTTTATAAATTATTATAAATTTCTATAAACTCAGACAATAAAGAGAGGATAATTTAGAGAGATAATTAAGAAAATAAAATAATACTAAAATAATAACTAAAATAGAACAATATAACTTGAATAGAATTAAAATAATAAATAAAATTTATTAATAAATTAAATAAAGTATAGAAATAAAAATAAAAACTAAAATAAAAAATTAGTTAAAATAATAGTTAAAATAATAATGATAAATCATTATTATACTTGTTCATCCTCATCAAGAGCTAATCTCATATTGTCAGGATCTTGAGGTAAGTGAGCTAAGAAATCTTCTGCAGATCTTCTAACATCCCTTGAACCAATTATATATCTTCCAACAACAATTATGTCTGCTCCAGATTCAATAGCTTCATCAACTTTCTCAGGAGTTATTCCACCAGCAACAGCAACAAGACCATCACCAATTAATTTTTTAATTTCTTTGATATTACCCCATTCAGTCATATCACTAGTATCTTGACCTTTTTCAGCCATTGAAGTTTCAAGATCAACATTTCTATGTAATAATACAATGTTTGGTTTAAGATTATCTTGTAACTTATTAATTTTTTCTTTAAAGTTATCAACATTCATCATATCAAGGATTGAATATATTCCTTGTTTTTGAGCTTCATGAATAGCTTTTTCAATGGATTCAATTGTTCCAAGTCCAGAAATAGCTACTGCATCAGCTGTTTCATCAGCTGCCATTTTAATCTCAACACGACCAACATCTAAAGTTTTTAAATCAGCAATAATGAATGCATCAGGTCTAAGTTTTCTTATTTTACTTACTACTCCAACACCAAACTTCTTAATTAGCGGTGTTCCAGCTTCAAGTAATATTCTTTCTCTATCTGGAACTGCAGAGATAATTTTTTCCATTGCATCAAGATTATCGAGATCAAGTGCAACTTGAACATAAGGAGGAGACCATAGTCTTGTAACTTTGAATCCCATAATAGGATGTGTTCCTCTGTCTTTTTCAGCTAATACTTTATTAATTCCTGGATAATCAGACATTGCTCTTCTAATAGCTAGCTTAGTAGCTCCATAATTGTATTGATATATCTTTCTGTAATCTTCAGCATCAGGATGTATAAATACACTTACCATAATCACAATATCCTCTACAATATCTTTTGGAATAAGACCTTCTTCAACTGCATCAGCAACAGCTCTTCCAACAGCAGTTTGTGCAGGTCCAAATATTTTACTTGCATCATCTAAATCACCAACAGTAACTTTTGGAATTATTAAAGTGGATGGTTTAGTCATTAAATTTGGCCTTATAACAGATAATAAAGGTGTATGTCCAATGGACAACTGTGTCATTCCATTTGCAAATGCAGTTCCTGCAGGACCTTCTTTATCCCCAATTATTAAATCAACATGAGCTAATTCGTTTCCGTCCCCAACAAGGGCTTCTCCTATTTTATACATTAATATGTCTCCAAAATTTTAAGTAAATTTTAAATAAATTTTAAATAAGTTTAATTTTTATATATTAAATATTTGTTTTTAATCAATATAATATTTCCTATAAACAATTTCCTATAAAATATTTTCTAAATTTAATAAAAATAGAATGATTAATAGTTATACTGATAAACAAATTCTATTTAAACACATTCTATTTAAAGTTGATTCTTTCAGATAAGTTTCTTGGAATAGGTAACTTTCTGAAAGGTTTTTCCATTGTCTTAGATAAAATTTGATAAATAACTTCATCAAGCTCCATATCACATTTGTTTTTTGTTTCTCGAATAGTCACATTGAAAACATTTGTTTCTATTTCTTTATCACCAATAACAATTGTATATGGAACCCAATCAGTAGCTGCATTTCTTATTTTCTTTCCAACACGTTCATCCCTATCATCAACATCTACTCTAATGTTATTAAATGCTATCTCATCAGCAACTTGATTAGCATACTCTAAATGCTTTTCTCCAACAGGTATCACTCTAACTTGAATTGGTGATAACCATATTGGTAACATTGGAGGCTTTTCATTTATTTCAATAGCTGTTTTTTCAAGTAAACTACATATAACTCTTTCAATACTTCCAGTAGGACTGCAATGAAGAATAATAGGATAGTCTTCTTTTTCATTTTCATTTAAATAGCTAATATCAAACCTTTTCCCACTTTCAACATCGATTTGGACTGTAGGATTTTCAATAGGTCTACCAAGATAGTCCATAGCTGCAAAATCCATTTTACAAACCCAATAATGCTTTCTTTCTGGTAATATCTCTAATATAACTGGTTTATTAAGTTTTTTAGCAGTTTCATACATCCAATCTTGATTTTCTTCATAAAAATCTTTTGTAGCTCTAAAAATTACTTCATAATTCACTTCAAAATCTTTTCCAGTCTGGATACACATATCAACCTGATTTTCAAATTCTATTAATGATTGACTCATATCAGCACATATTGAATGCATATCAGGCATTGTGAATCCTCTAAGCCTTTTTAAACCTACTACTTCTCCTCTCTTTTCAAATCTAAAACTATAAGTGGATAGCTCATATACTCTTGCTGGTAAGTTTTTCCAAGTTAAAAATGAATCAGCTAAAACTCTAAATGCTCCGAAACAACATGCAAATCTTAACATTAATTCTTTCTTAGTATGGATTTTATATTGTCTTTCTCCAAATTTCTCTGCATGTTCTCTTATTGCATCATTAGCTAAATCATACATTACTGGAGTTTCAATAGGCATCGCACCTCTTTCTACTACAAGATCATATACATAATCAGATAATAAATCTCTGATAATCCTTCCTTTAGGATACCATTTTAAATGTCCAACATCAGCTGCACTTTCATAATCAGCTAATTCTTTTTCTTTCATTAATCTAACATGTGGAGGTTCAGTATCTTTACTTTTACCAGTTCCAAGCTCATACTTAGCTAATTTTTCTAAATCAGACTTTTTTTCGTATTTATATTTTTCAGCGTCTTCTAAGATACTATCTTCTAATATATAAAATTTAGAAGGTTCTGATTCTTCTTCACCAATTCCATCAGCTGAAATATCAACAGCATCTATAGATCTTGAAAGTTCTGATAATGGATGACCTTTACATGATATTTCAAAGGATTTATACCATCCAAATGGAACTCTTGAAACTTCAAACCCACGGACAGATAATTCTTTTTCTGCCATTTTTAATATTTCAATAGCTATTTTTGGAGAACTGAGTGAAGATGATAGATGGGCATAAGGATATAAAACTATTCTTTCTGCATTAATCTGATCATTAGTTGATTTTATCTCGTTTATTAAATTATTCACAACTCCTGCTGGGTTTTTCTCATCTACTTTTTCAACAGCTGTAAATACAACTAAAGCTTCGTTAAAAACACCTTCTTCTTTATCTTTTTCTATTTCTTCAGCTATTGGAGTCTTATTTTTTGTTTTATACTTTAAATAATCAGAGTGTATTAGTAATACTCGCATTAAATCACCTAATTAATGATATTATTGGGAAAACTTTAATAATAAACTAAATAATATACTTATAAATAGTTTTTATAATAATAAATAGCTTTTATAAAATAAATTGTTATAATAAAAACTGATAAATAATTTTTATAAAAACTAATATATAGTTTTTAAATAAAATTATAAATTTATATTTTATTTTATATAAACTATATTTACTTTTATTTCAACTATTTTTCATATTTTCGATATATTCATATTTAATATTTTTATTCATATTAATATTTCATTGTCATATAAAAGTAGATAATAAAATTTTTTAGTATATAATAAAACTTTTTAGTAGATAATAATACTTTTTCATTTTCTATATTAATTATAATTAAATTTTCTATAATTAATAGTAATTTTAGATTAATTTTAGATTATATATTAGATTATACATAATTAGATTACACATAATTAATATAAATAAATTAAAAATATTTAAAAAATAGAATTTTTAAATAGGGTTTTCACTTCTTCATGATATTATTAATTAACATATATTGCAACTGTAAAATATTCTTAAAGATATATAATTAATTTTTTAGATTTTAATAGTTGAAATGTAATTAAAAATAGTATATATTCTATTAAAATTGACTATACCAAATTATTATATAAAATATAATTATACGAATATTGATTATAAAAGATTATTATACAATAATATAATTATAAAAATGATACAGATTATAAAAAACATGACTATATAAAAAATTATTAACTATTAAATTAGTAATATTATATAATGTTGTTATATAATATTTTTATTTATTCCAATTATTAAATATTTATTTATAAATAATTATAATTTTTGAAATAATTAATTTTTAATTGTAATTTATCAGATAAATGATTTAAAATAATAAAATATCAATAAATAACAAATAATGAAAATAAATAACAGGTAGGAATATTATAAACTTGTTTAAGGGATAGTATGAAAAATAAAACTATTGGTTCACTTAAAATGTTTGGTTTATCTACTTATGAATCTATGGTATATTTATCAATGACTTATATGATTTCTGGAACAGCAACTGAAATTAGCCTTAATTCTAATGTTCCAAGAACCAAAATTTATGATGTGCTAAAATCATTATCAAATAAAGGATTTATTGAAATTGAACGAGGAAGGCCATTAAAATATCATATTGTACCCCCTTCCGATGTTTTTCGTAGATATAAACAAAAATTATTAGATGAACTTGAAGAAACTGAAATGAATCTTAACTATGCTTATGAGAGCCAACTTTCTAAAATACCAGCACCAATTTGGCTAATTCATGGTACTGATAGAATTATTAAAAAAGAACTTGAGATTATTTCAAGAGCTAAATCTACAGTTTCTATCCGTATGGGCTTTTTATTTGAAGGAGAGTCAAAATTTTTAAAAGATAAATTCAAAAATCTTTTAAAAAAAGGAATTGAAATAAACATTTTAGCTGCTGAGTACTGTTATATTGATGATAAAAAAATCGATGTTTTAGCTGAATTTGAGGATTGTGGTGTTAATATTTTAAAAGCAGATATTCCTTTTGTTAAATTAATTATTAGGGATGGTATTGAGATGATTCATATTTTTTCTAAATTTTCTGGTAAAAAGAAGAATGTTGTATCCAGCTCTGCTATTGGAGTATGGAATCAATATGAGGATATAGCTAAAAATTATGATGATCGCTTTTTTAATATATTAAATAAAAAAATGAAAAAGAATTAATAATATTTCCTATTAGAAATATCTTTTTTATCTTTTTATCTAAAAATATCTTTTTTATATCTTTTTTTATATTACAAACTTTAAAAAATTAAGCTAATTAGACATAGGTTTCAACTGTAACATTTGTAAAAAACAATTTTTTCTAGGGAATAAAATCTTCTTAATTAATATAAAATAATGGATAAATTATATTAAATTTTGAATATATAGTTTATCAGCTTTTTTAGACTATAATTATTATTTTTAACTAGTTTAATTAAAATATAAGCTAAAATTTTAGTTTAAACTAATTCATGATTTAAATTAAAAACTTCACCTGCTTTAATATTTGTTATTAATTTGTAACATTTTACCCATAAAAAGTTACAAAAATTATATATAGAATTTTAAACAATATTAGTAGTAGGGATAAATTTCAGTAAAAACACGAGACTGTTAAAATTCAAAATAGTATTTAAAAAATAAATAATATTTTAGATATCTAAATTTTATATAATTTTAGATATGTAGTTTTAAATATATAATTTTAGTTATATAATCTTAGTTATATAATTTAAATATATAAACTATCTAAAATATATAAAATATCTAATTTATTAGGTTAAAAATGCTATTTTTTATAAAAAATTAAATTATACTCAATTTCAGAAATTTAAACACTAATTTACATGAATCCCAGCTTAATAAGCTAGAAAAATTAAAAATTAAATTGTGAAATTGAAGCAAAAGCTTAAATTTTTAAGGAGGAAAAATTATGGCATATAAACCACTTGACATGTTTTGTTACCAATGTTCTCAAACAGCCAAAGGAACTGGTTGTGATGTAAGAGGAGTTTGTGGAAAAGTTCCAACAGTAGCTAGGCTACAAGACAATCTTATTTTTTCCATAAAAGGAATCAGTGCATATAATTATCAAGCAAATGAATTAGGATATAAAGATGAGAGTATTGATGAATTTTTAACTAAAGGAATGTATAGTACTCTTACCAATGTAAACTTTGATGTTGAAGATTTAATTAAATTAGGTCTTGATGCTGGTGAAGCTAATATAAAAGTAATGAGGTTGCTTAAAAAAGCTCATATTGAAACTTATGGAGAACCAGAACCACAAGTTGTTGAAGTTGGATCTAAAAAAGGACCTGGTATTTTAGTCACTGGACATGACATGAAAGCTATTGAGGAACTTTTAAAACAGACTGAAGGAACTGGAATCAATGTTTATACTCATAGTGAAATGCTTCCAGCACATGGATATCCAGAACTTAAAAAATATGAACATTTAGCTGGTCAACTTGGAGGACCATGGTTTGATCAAAAGAAAACCTTTTCAAAGTATAATGTAGCTATTTTAGCTACTTCTAATTGTGTTTTACTACCAAAAGATGATTATAGTGATCGTATTTTCACTAGTGGTGTAGCTAAATTACCTGGAATTATGCAAATTGAAAACTATGACTTTACTCCAATTATTAATAAAGCTCTTGAACTTGGAGATCTTGAAGAAGAAGAAAATAAACCAACTGTAACTACTGGATTTGGTGTATCAACTATTCTTTCATTAGCTGATAAAATTAAGGAACTTGTTGAAGCTGGAAAAATTAGAAGATTCTTCTTAGTAGGAGGATGTGACAGCCCGCTTCCACAAGCTAGATACTACAGAGAGTTTGTAGAAAAACTACCAGAAGATACTGTAGTATTAACTCTTGCATGTGGTAAATATAGGTTTAATGACTTAGATCTTGGTGATATTGAAGGTGTTCCACGTATTATAGACGTTGGACAATGTAATGATGCTATTGTAGCTGTTGATGTAGCTCTTGCGCTATCTGACTTGTTTGGCTTAGAATTAAATGATCTTCCTTTAACAATTGTCTTAAGTTGGATGGAACAAAAGGCAGTAGCTATATTCTGGAGTTTACTATACTTAAATAAAAAAGACATGCTTTTAGGTCCAATTTTACCTGCATGGGTAAATGATGATATAGCTGATTTCTTAGTTAACAATTACAATTTAACACCAATTGGAGATCCAGAAGAAGATATTAAAAGAATATTAGGTTAATTAAGTAGTTTAATGATATTTATATTCAATGTATAAATATATTCAATGTATAAATTTAGTTAGAATTAAATATCATATAAACAATAACTCATAAACAATAATTCTTAATATTATAAACTAATAATTCTTATATTTTTTATATTTTTGAGGTGTTAAATTATGGAAGACATAAAAAGTAAGCCGGTTAAGATAGATAGCTTAGCAGAATATCAAGATGAATCTGTTGTAAGTCGTGAAATTATCAAAAAAGAAGTTGGGACTGTAACAATTTTTGCTTTTGATAAAGGACAAGGATTAAGTGAGCATAGTGCTCCTTTTGATGCAATGGTTCAAATTGTAGATGGTGTCGCTGAGATAACAATTTCTGGAAATAAAAACATTGTTAAAAAAGGTGAACTTATTATAATGCCTGCAAATGAACCTCATGCTTTATTTGCAAATGAACCATTTAAAATGGTTTTAACGATGATAAAATCAGAAAAATAATTTTTTTATTAGTTTTTTATTAACATTATATTTAATTTTTTAGCTATATTTTTATTATTTTTATAATTATTCTACTTATTTCATACTTATAATCATTTATATTTATTATTAGTATAATTGTTTTTATCATTGTTTTTTTAATTATTCACTCTTTTTTAGTTGTTTATATTTTTTTTAAATATTTATACTTCTTTTATTTTATAGTTCTTTTAGTTATTCTTTTAGCTATTTATATTTGTTTTAGTTATTTTTATATTCATTTTATTTATTCTATTAAAAAATATTTATAATATTAAAAAATCTATTTATCATAAAAATTATATATAATACATATTAAATCTCATATTAAATTTTATATTAAATTTTATATTAAATTTCATTATAATAAATTTTATAAAAAATTTAAAAATTTTAATAATTTATATTCAATGTGGTTAGATGAAAAGCGATAGTATAAAAAAAGGAATTGAAAGAGCCCCACATAGATCTCTTCTTCGAGCTTGTGGCCTTAAAGATGATGATTTTGAAAAACCATTTATTGGAATAGCCAATAGTTTCACTGATATTGTTCCAGGTCATATTCACTTAAAAGAATTAGTTGAAGAAGTAAAAAAGGGAATTATTGATGCTGGTGGTGTTCCTTTTGAATTTAATACAATGGCTATTTGTGATGGAATAGCTATGAATCATGAAGGAATGAAATATTCTCTTCCTTCTCGTGAAATAGTAGCTAATACTGTTGAAAGTGTAGCTATGGGCCATAGTCTTGATGGGCTTGTTCTTATTCCAAGTTGTGATAAAGTTGTCCCTGGAATGTTAATGGCTGCTTTAAGATTAAATATTCCTTCTATTGTTGTTACAGGGGGACCTATGGTTCCAGGAGAATTTAAAGGAGAAAATGCAGACTTAATCACTGTTTATGAAGCTGTTGGAGAAGTATCTAATGGTGAAATGAGTGAAGATGAACTTTATGAACTTGAGTGTAGTGCCTGTCCTGGTGCTGGTTCTTGTTCAGGACTATTCACTGCAAATACTATGGCTTGTGTAACTGAAACTCTAGGTATGAGTCTACCTATGTGTGCTACAACTCTTGCAGTTGATGAAAATAAGTTAAAAATAGCTAAAAATTCTGGTAATCGTATTGTTGGGATGATAAATGAAAATTTAACTCCTTCTAAGATTGTTACGCAGAAATCTTTTGAAAATGCCTTAGCTATTGATATGGCTTTAGGTGGATCAAGTAATACTGCTTTACATATTCCTGCAATAGCCAGTGAATTTGAAGATAGAGGTATTCAAGTTGATCTTGAATTATTTGATAAAGTAAGTAAGCTTGTTCCCCATATTGCTTCTATGAGTCCTGCTGGTAAAGATACAATGTTAGATCTTCATGAAGCAGGAGGAATTCCTAGTGTTTTAAAAACTATTGAAAGCAAAATATATACTGATTCAATTACTTGTAATGGTAAAACTATAAAAGAAAATATTGAAAATATTGAAGTTAAAAATACTGATGTAATAAGGCCAATTGAAAATCCTGTTCATGATGAAGGAGGAATAGCTATTTTAAAGGGTAATTTAGCTCCTAATGGTTCAGTTATAAAACAAGCTGCTGTTGAAGATGATATGATGTATCATAAAGGTCCTGCAAAGGTTTTCAATAGTGAAGAAGAATCAGTTGAAGCAATTTTCAATGGGAAGATTGTTGAGGGGGATATTGTTGTTATACGTTGTGAAGGTCCTAAAGGTGGTCCTGGAATGAGAGAAATGCTTAATCCAACTTCTGCTATAATGGGCCTTGGAATAAAGAATGTTGCTCTTATTACTGATGGTAGGTTTTCAGGAGGAACTCGTGGACCTTGTGTAGGTCATGTTTCTCCAGAAGCTATGGGTGATGGACCTATTGGTGGATTAATCGATGGAGATATAATCGAAATAGATATTAAAAATAGGAAGATTAATGTAGATTTATCAGATGATGAAATTAAAGAAAGAATAGCCAATTCAAACCTTCCAAAAAGAAAAATTAAAGGTTGGTTAAATATATATCAAAAATCTGTTAGCTCTGCTGATAAAGGTGCTATTTTAAGATAGAATTACAATATTAATTAATTTATTGATTATTTATTATTAATATGAATTATCGATATAAATTATTAATATAAATTATAAATTATAAAATATGAATTATAAATATGAATTATTAATTCAAACTTTTTATTTATAATTTATTTTTGTTCTTTATTTTATTTTAGTTCTTATTTTCTTTTTTATATATTTTTCATATTATAACTGAAATTAGTAAATTGTTTATATAACATGAAGTCAATATTTATTGTTAGTATAAAAAATTTCATTTTATTAAATTAAAATTATGGTGCTTTAATGTCAACAAAAAAAGAGATAGCTGTTTATGCATTAATAATTATTGTTGGTTTATTAATTGCTCAACATATGAATGTAGTTGTTTCGGGGAGTATGGAGCCTGTTTTTTTCAGAGGAGACATTGTGGTAGTTGAAAAAGCTGATTTCATTGGATTACATGAATTTGACCCAAACAATGCAGAAGTGGGGGATATAGTTGTATATAATGCTAAATGGTTCCCAAATCCAGTTATTCATAGAATTATAAATGAAACATATGTTAATGGCAGCAAATATTATGTAATAAAAGGAGATAATAATAATGTTCCAGACCCTTACCTCGTCTCGCCATCTCAGATAACTGAACGAGTAGTAAAGATTGGAGAACAGCCGTTTATAATTCCTAAAATTGGCTATATAACGATATGGCTTAAAGGTCTATGATTTAGTTAAATTTTAGCTAATAATTAGTATTAAGCAATAGTTTAAGTTATGTAATTATTTAGTTGTTTTATTATTAGAATTATAACTCAATTATTTATTATTTTAATTATTATTTTATAATTAATTATTAATCTAATGAATATTAAATTTTCTAATTATTAAATTCTAGTATTATTAAATTTTAGGATTATTATAATTTTTAATGATTATTATAATAATTGTCTAAATAGTTTTTAACTATATGGGCCTGGTTAAGATTATTTAATTAAATAGTCTTTTTATTTAAGATATTTCTTATTAAATACTTCTTTAAATATTTTTTTTATTTAAGATATCCTTATTTAATAGATATTCTTACTAATTTTCATCATAACATTAATTTAATATTAATTATATACATTATTATTATATATTTTATTATCATATACTTTATTATCATATACTTTATTATTTTACACTCTATTTTTATTATTATTTTACACGGTGAAGATATGTACTTTGAAATTAAAAATAATGCATTAAACTCTTTAAAGAATGCTCTTAAAAAATTAAATTATCAAATTCCAGAAGATATTAAGCTTGAATTTCCACCAAACCCAAAAATGGGAGATTTAGCTACTACTATATCATTTCAATTAGCTAAAGATTTAAAAATGTCTCCAATGGATATTACTTCTAATATTATGGAAAATATTGAAATTTTAGATATTTTTGAAAAAGTAGAAGCTAAAGGCCCTTATATAAACTTTTTTATTAATTATGAAACATTCTCAAGAAGGCTACTTGAAACTGTTGGAGGTGATTATGGAAAGCTTCCATCTACCGATAAAAAGATTGTTTTGGAACATACTTCAGCAAATCCTAATGGTCCTCTTCACATAGGTCATATTAGAAATGCTATTATCGGTGATTCTTTAAAAAGACTTCTTAAAACAGCAGGATATGATGTTGATACTCAATACTATGTTAATGATATGGGCCGTCAAATAGCTATGATTGTTTTTGGAATGGAAAAATTAAGTTTAAGTATTGATGAAGAACTTTCTAAAAAATATAACGATACTTTAAATGATGAAAAATCAATGAATAGCTTAAATAATGATTTAGATAACTTGAATACTAAATTAGATAATAAAATCGATCACCAAATTGGTCAGCTTTATTTTAAAGTCAATGAATATATTAATGCTAATGAAGATAAGAAAATAGAGGTTGATAATCTTATTAAAGCTTATGAAGGAGGACTGAATAAAGATCTCGATAAAATCTTTGAAAAAACTGTAAATGACTGTCTACTTGGAGTGAAACAAACTTTAAATAGTTTAAACATTGTTCATGATGATTTTATCTGGGAAGGTCGATTTGTTAGAAATGGGGATGTTGATAAAGTTGTCAATGGATTAATAGCTAGCGGCCATACAAAAGAAAATGAAGTTTTATGTTTAAACCTTGAAGATTTTGGAATAGAAAAAGAACTTGTTCTTAGAAGGTCTGATGGAACATCACTCTATTCAACTAGGGATCTTGCATATCATAAATGGAAATCAGAACATGGAGATACAGTTCTTGATATTTTAGGTTCTGATCATAAGTTAGCTATTAAACAAGTTAGTATAGCTTTAAATTTGCTTAATGAAAAAGCCCCTGAAGTTATATTTTATGAGTTTATAACTCTTCCAGAGGGGTCAATGTCTACAAGAAGAGGAGTATTTATTTCTGTGGATGAATTGGTGAATGAAGCAATGAGTAGAGCAAAGATTGAAGTGGAATCACGGCGTACAGATATTGATGAAAATGAAATCAATAAAATTTCTAAAGAAATAGGTATTGGGGCTATAAGGTATTTTATTTCAAAATTATCTCCAGAAAAACATATTATTTTTAAATGGGATGAAGCTCTCAGCTTTGAAAGAGGCTGTGCTTCAATTCAATATGCTCATGCACGTGCCTGTAAATTACTTGAAAAGTGTGGACATTTCAATGTAAAAGAAGAGCGATTAAATATTGATTTTGATGAAATTGAGGATAATTGGGTTCCAAATGAAATTGAAATGGATTTAATTAGGTCAATAGCTAAGTTTCCAATTGTAATTGAGGAATCAGCTAATATTATGAGGGTACATCCAATTGCTCAATATGTTCAAGAACTTGCTAGTGCTTTTAATAAGTTTTATAAATCAGAACAAGTTATTGGTTGTGAAATTGAGTCAGCTAGGCTTTTATTAGTTGATAAAGCTAGAATAACAATTAAAAATAGTTTAAATTTGTTAGGTATAGCTGCTCCAATTAAAATGTAACCAATATATTATTTTTTATTTATTTCATATATTTATTAAAAAATATTTAAAAAACAAAATTTTCATTAGGAGAGCTATAAACTAGAAGAACTATAGTCTATATTATGATAAAAAATTATCTATACCATGATGACATTCTAAATAATAATAAAATTAATTAAAAATTAATAGAAGTTTATATAAACATATTTTTATTCTATTTTAAAAAATAGTAAAGTACAGCTTTTTGAGCATGTAGTCTGTTTTCTGCTTGGTCAATTACTGCTGATTGTGGTCCATCGATGACTTCACCACTTACTTCTTCTCCTCTAATAGCAGGTAAACAATGCATAAATATTGCATCTTGGTTAGCTAATTCCATAAGTTTTTGGTTAACTTGGTATTTTTTCAAAGCCTTCTTTCTTTTTCCTTGTTCTTTCTCATCCCCCATGCTAACCCAAACATCAGTATATACTACACTTGCATTTTTTACAGCGACTTCAACATCATTTGTAATTACAACATAAGAATTATTTTCTTTAGCTATCTTATTAGCTTTTTTAATAATGTCTTTATCAGGTTCATATCCTTCTGGAGAAGCTACGGCTATATTCATACCAATACATGCACATATAAGAAGTAAAGAGTTACAAACATTATTTCCATCACCAACATATGTAAATTTACCATTAAAATTTTTAAAATATTCTTTAACAGTTAACATATCTGCAAGTGCCTGGCAGGGATGTTCAAGATTTGTAAGACCACTTATTATTGGAACATCAGATTCTTTTGAGAATTCCACGACGTCCTCATGTTCAAGAGCTCTTATCATAATTCCATGTACATATCTACTTAAAACTTTAGCTGTATCTGCTATTGGTTCTCCTCTACCCATTTGAATATCGTTATTGGATAGAAAGATAGCATTACCTCCTAATTCGTTCATTCCAACTTCAAAAGAAACTCTGGTTCTTGTAGAGGATTTTTGGAATATCATTGCTAGTGTTTTATCTTCAAGAGGCTTTTCATTAATTTTTCCCTCTTTAAATTTTGTAGCTAATTCTAGTATTTCAGGAATTTCATATTTTATGTCACAAATTGATAAGAGACTTCTCATTTTATCCACCTAAGGATTAAATTGTATAATGTTTGTATATATATTATCTTTGTTTATAATATTATAGATTTTAAGTTATTTTATAAATTATCTTATATGTTTCTCTTAATATTTAATTATAGTAGTTATATTAGTTAATTCTAGTAATATATTATTTAATTATAGTAATATTGTAGTTAATATATGGTGATAAAATACTTAATCATAGTAATAATTAGCTAATTATAATAGTATATTATCTAATTATTGTAATATAATAATTAATTATAGTAATAATTTATAACTATTAACTATTTTTATTCACGAATTTCTTTCATATGATCTATTCTTTGTTGTATTAACTCTTCTGTTCCAATGTCTTTTCTGTGATATAAGTTTCCTTTCACATATTCACAAGCTTTTTCAGCTATTGATTCACTTTCATCGATTGAATCAGCTATTCCAACAATTCCAAGAGCTCTTGATGATGAAGTGTATATTTTACCATCTTCTTTTTGATTAACGGCTGCATAAAATACTTTTGCACCGATAGATTCAATCTTTTCTTCATCTACAACTATTTCTTCGTTGGCATATTTAGTTTCTGGATAACCATCTGGAACTATATACTTACAAACAGAAGATAAAGGTTCAAATTCAACATTTTGAAGGTTTCCATCAACTATAGATTTACAAACTTCAATCATTGGAGTTTTCATCAATGGAAGAACATTCATGGCTTCTGGATCTCCAAATCTTGCATTATATTCAATCAATCGAGGTCCATTTGATGTAAGCATAAATTGTCCATAAAGAATACCTTTATAAGGACTTGCTTCTTTTGCTATTGCACGGATTGTTTTTTCCATTATTTTGACTGCTTTATCATAATCTTCTTCTTTTAAAAATGGAAGTAATCCATCTTTATTAGAATATGATCCCATTCCTCCAGTTATAGGTCCTTTTCCACCTTCAAATGCATATGGATGATCTTGTGCTGCTGGCATTGGTGCTAAGTTTTCTCCATCTGAAAATGCTTGAATCGTAAATTCTTCTCCAACAAGCCTTTCTTCAATAATAACTTGAGGAAAACCTCCCATTTTATTATCCATAACTTTTTTAGCATATTTTTTTGCTTCTTGGTTATCTTTTAAATGCTCACCAACAATTTTTACTCCTTTTCCACCAGTTAAACCAACTGGCTTTATAACAGCATCTTTATCAAAGTTATTAAGGAAATTTTCTATATCTTCAAAATTATCAAATACTTTATAAATTAGTGATCCTTCAATATCGTATTTTTCAAAAAGGTTTCTCATAAAAGATTTATCTGTTTCAATCTTAGCTGCTTCTATATTAGGTCCAACACACTTAATTCCATTTTTTTCTAATTCATCTACAATGCCTTTTCCAAGAGGAGCTTCTGGTCCTATAACTGCAATATCAATTTTGTTATCAGTTGCATATTTAGTTACAGATTGGATATCTCCCTCATCACCTTGTTTGAATTTAGCTATTTTAACTATTCCTGGATTTTTATTAGACATATATGAATATAATTCACAATCATCTTTCAATGATTCACAAATAGCATTTTCTCTTGCACCAGTACCAACAACTAAGACCTTCATTTAAATCACTATTATTCCTTATAAATCAATCTTTTTTTATTCTAAATTTTATTATTATAATCTTAATAATCATATTAATAATAAATGTTATTATAATATTGTAACTATATTTACTTGATAATAATTATATTTAGCATATTGTTTTTATATATTATTCTTTTATTAATGAATATTCTAGATCTTTTTCTAGATTTTTGTGTTTATTTATATAAATTATACTATTTTTTACTTTTTCATTTTCAGCATTTTATTTAATTTTTTTATTTATTATTTATTATTTATTATTTTTTATATTTTTCATTTTCAGCATTTTATTTTGTTTTATTTTATTTTTTATCTGCTTAATTTTGTTTTAATAGATATTTTTTTAGTATAATGAATTTTAAATCCTTATAGGTTGTTATTGGATATAGGAGTAGTGATGTATTGTTATAAGTTTATCTATTATAGATTTATAACAATATATTATATATTATTATTTTTCTATTGTATACTTTAAAACTAATAGTAATTTTACAAATGATAGTAATAATATGACTCAAATGTAATAATACAACTCAAAAATAATAAAAATAATAATATAACTAATAAATTTAAAAATATAAATACTAAATTATACTAATAATTAAAATATATTTTAATAAATTAATAATCTTAAATTAATAATCTAAATATATTATATCTAAATATATTATTAAAATACATATTAAAGTACATTATTAAAATATATATTAATAAAATATAATAATTCTTAATATATGATACTTAATAACTTTAAATAACTTTAAATAACTTTAATAACTTTAATAACTTTAATAACTTTAATAACTTTAATAACTTTAAATAAGTTTTAATAACTTTTAATAAACAATTTTTAATAAATAGTTTTTAATATGCAATATTTTATAGATAATTCTTAATAGAAATATTTTAATTAGATAGTATGTTAATATATATGGTGTTGAAATGAAAGGTGGAGAAGCTATAATAAAAGCTCTTATTGAACAAGGTGCAGATACAGTCTTCGGATATCCAGGAGGTCAAGTACTTCCTTTATATGACATGATTTATAACTCTGATTTAAATCATGTATTGGTGAGACATGAGCAGTCTGCATCTCATGCTGCAGATGGATTTGCAAGGGCTAGTGGAAAAGTAGGGGTTTGTATAGCTACTTCTGGCCCGGGGGCTACTAATCTTGTAACTGGAATTGCAACGGCTTATATGGACTCATCTCCTGTTGTTGCAATTACTGGACAAGTTCCAACTCATTTAATTGGTAATGATGCATTTCAAGAGGTTGATATGCTTGGGATAGCTATGCCTATAACAAAACATGCATTTCAACCTAAAAATAGTACTAATATTCCTGCTATTATTAATTCAAGCTTTGAAATAGCTAAAAGTGGCCGTCCTGGTCCTGTTGTTATAGATGTTCCTAAAAATGTCCAAGAACAAGATTTAGATGATGATATTGCTAATTTAGATAGTTTTTCAAAATTAAGTTTTAATACACCAGGTTATAATCCTACTATTAAAGGAAACCCACGACAAGTTAAAAAAGCTTCTAAAATAATTGCTAAATCTTCTAAGCCAATAATATTAGCTGGTGGAGGAGTAATAATTTCTGGAGCTTCAAAAGAATTAAAAGAATTTTCAGAACTTATTCAAGCTCCTGTTACCACAACTCTCTTGGGTAAAGGTTCTTTTCCAGAAGATAACGACGCATATCTTGGAATGCTAGGAATGCATGGAAGAAAAGTAGCTAACTTGTCTCTTGATGAAAGTGATTGTCTAATCGCTATTGGATGTAGATTTTCAGATAGAACTACTGGAAATATAGCGGATTTTGCAAGAAATTCAGAAGTTATTCATATTGATATTGACCCTGCTGAAATTGGAAAAAATGTTGAAGTTGACGTCCCTATTGTTGGAGATGCTAAAAATATATTAAATAGCTTAATAAATAATATAAAATCTTTAAACATTAATAAAATTAATGAAAATTCAGCTGAATGGTATAATGATACATTAATGTTTAAAAAAAGTTGTATTCCTCGAGTTACTTATAATGAAACACCTCTTAAACCACAACAAGTTATAAAAGAGATAAGTAATGCTTTAGATGATGATTCAATTATAACAACCGATGTTGGGCAACATCAAATGTGGGCAGCTCACTTTTTTAATACAATGAAACCTAGAAAGTTTATTAGTTCTGGTGGCCTTGGAACTATGGGATTCGGTTTCCCTTCAGCTATTGGAGCTAAGGTAGCTATGCCTGAAAATGATGTTTTAGCTGTTACTGGAGATGGAGGATTTTTAATGGTTTGCCAAGATTTAGCTACTGTTAAAGACTATGATATTCCTCTTATTATATGTTTATTCAATAATAGAAAGCTGGGAATGGTTTATCAATGGCAAAATCTCTTTTATGAAAATAGACTTTCTCACACTGATCTTGGTCAAACTCCTGACTTTTTAAAACTTTCTGAGTCCTTTGGAGTAAATGCAGAAAGGATTACTAAAGTAGGAGAAACTGAAAAAGCTATAAAAGCAGCAAAAAAAGACGGAGAAGCTATATTGTTGGATATTGTAATTGATAAAGATGAAGAATTACCTATGGTTCCTCCAGGTTGTGGAATCACGGATATCATTGGAGAATATAAGATTGAAAATGACATTACTGGTATTAGTGGTGGCCTTAGTGATACAAATGATGTTATAGCTAATAAAAAGGATGGTGATTAGATGGATTCTAACAGAAAACAAAACAATGAATTAAAAAGCCATGTAATCAGTACATTAGTAGAAAACAAGCCTGGTGTTCTACAAAAAGTTTCAAGTCTTTTTACAAGAAGAGGATTTAATATTGAAAGTATTACTGTTGGGGAATCTGAGACTAAAGGATTAGCTGCTATGGTTATAATTTCTAAAGGTGATGAGAAAGTCCTTGAACAGATTACAAAACAATTAAATAAGTTGATAGACGTTGTAAAAGTAGTTGATTTGGATCCTAATAATTCTGTAAAAAGAGAATTAGCTCTTATAAAAGTTAAAACTAATAATGAACAATCAAGATCTGAAATTATACAACATGCTAATATTTTCAGAGGAAAAATTATTGATATGGGACCATCAACTCTAACAATTGAAATAACTGGAGATCCTAATAAAATTAATGCTTTAATTTCTCTATTGATAAATTTTGGAATTAAAAAAATTGTTAGAACTGGGCCAACAGCTATTGCTCGTGAAACTATTTTATAAGTTAAGTTTTTTCTAGTTTCTATTTTTTGTTTTAAGTTCCATTTTTTTTTATTTTGAACTTAAACTATAATATATTTTAAACTTATAATAAATATACTAAAGTATTGAAATACTAAATTATTAAAATACTAAATTATTTTAATAATAAACTACAACATATTATCATGAAGATTTTAATTAGTAATGATGATGGAATTAACTCCTCGGGAATTTTAGCTGCTAAAGAAGCGGTTGATGAATTAGGGCATGTTACAGTTGTGGCACCATCTTCTCAACAGAGTGGAATAGGTAGGGCTTTAACTCTTTTTGAACCTTTAAGAATAAGTGGAGTACAATTAAAAGATGGAAGTCGTGGATTTTCAGTTTCTGGAACTCCAACTGACGCTGTTACTTTAGGGATCTTTGAATTAATGGAAGAACAGCCTACTTTAGCTATATCTGGTATTAACACAGGGGAAAATATTGGAAAAGGTGAACTTACAACATCTGGAACTATGGGTGCAGCTATGGAAGCTGCTTCGTATGGTATACCTACAATAGCTGCTTCTCTTCAAGTTTCTAGGGGAGATATTAAGTTTGAAGATGGACATGTTGATATTGATTACTCTTTTGCAAAAGAAATTTTAAATAAAGTTGCTAAAAATGTTATAGATAAAGGGTTGCCTGAAGGTGTTGATTTATTAAATCTTAATATTCCTTCAAATCCTAAAAGTGATGAAATAGCTATTACTTCTTTAGGAAATAGGATGTATAATCCTCACATTGAGATGCGTTTTGATCCTCGTGGAAAACCATATTATTGGATTGATGGTACTCCATTTAATGGTGATGTTGAAGGAACTGATGGATATGCTCTTAAAACTCTTAAAACACCTACTTTAACACCACTTTCCATGGATTTTACTTCTAATTTAAATTCTTTATCTAATTGGTTTGATTAAACCAATTAGTTTTAATAATCGTTTTATTTTTATTTTTAATAATAGTTCTATTATTTTTAGTATTGTTTTTATTTTTAATAACTATTTTATTGTTTTTATTCTTAATATTCGCTTTATTATTTTTTATTCTTAATAATCGCTTTATTATTTTTATTTAGTATTATTTCTATTTTTCAATCAATATAAACTTTTTTTATCTCTCTAAGATAAATTTTAGTGTATATATAGCTAACTAAATAACCTACTAATCCTCCTAATGAAAGACCCCACCAAATACCTGCAGTTCCCATATTTAATACAAATGCAAATATATACATGAAAATAATTTCAAAAACCAATGCTCTTTGAATTGTAAGAGTTAAGGATATAAATGCTTTTCCAAGTCCTTGAAATGTAGATGATGATAGTATTCCTAATGGAAGTGCTATACAAAATATAGATAATATTCTTAAAAAGTCACTAATTGCAGGTATTAAATTTGTTTCAGAATAACTAAATATCATGGCAATTTGTGGGGCAAATACAAATATTATAATACTACTGATTATTGAAATAGATAATCCGAACTTTACAGAGTAATTATAAGTAGTTATTAGTTTTTTAAATTTTCTAGCGCCATATGCTGCACCTACCACAGTTAATGTAGCAGTTCCAAGTCCCATATGAGGAATCATTGCTAAATTGACTATTCTCCATCCTGCAGTATATACAGCAACACCTAATGGTCCTGCAATAAATGATAGCATAAAATTTATTACTAATGAAACTATTGAGAATATAATTATTTCTGATGTTGCAGGAATTGCTATAAATACTATTTCTTTAATAATTCCCATGTCAAAATTAAACCTTTCTTTTGATAGATTTAAATAAGTATCTCTTTTTATAATTAACCAATAGAATATTACAAATGAGGATATAAACGATGATAATAATGTGGCATAAGCTGCACCAGCTAATCCTAAATTGAGGATATAAATGAAAATTGGGTCTATTATTATATTTAATACAGCTGTTAAAATCATAACCTTCATGGCCCTATTTACATCTCCTTCTGATCTAAGAATACTAGCTCCAACTGATGAAAATAATAAAACAATTAGTCCTGCTAATATTACCCTAGCATATTCTGCTGTGAGATTAGCTACAGATGCAGCACCCATTAGAAGAAGAATATCATTTAAAAAGAATATGAGTATTATAGGTGCAATAATAGATATTATTAATGTTATTAAAAGACCATGAATAGCTGTATTATCTGCTTTTTTCTTATCTTTGGCACCAATAGATCTAGCAATTAGTGAATTAGCGCCTGCTCCAATACCATTTCCAAGCCCGATTATTATTAAAAATATTGGCATGAAAAATCCTAACGCTGCTAAAGATTCTGTTCCAAGCCCAGCTACCCAAATAGTATCAGCTAAGTTATATGCGAATGTAACAAGCATTGATACCATTATTGGCCAGGATAATTTTCTTATAGCTCTTTTAGGATCTCCTGTGATTATTGATATATTATTTTTATTATTTTTATTATTATTTTCTTCTGTTTTTTCAATTTCATTACTCATTAATTTCACTTTTGGTTTTAATTCTTCATAATTTGTTTAATAGACTATTTTTAACTACTAATAATTGATTTATTAAGATTATGATTAGATAGTTATCATTAAATAAATTTAAAATAGAATTTTAAATTCTATATTAGTCATAAAAACATTTTATAAAATAATTATAAAACTATTATAAACCATTATAAAGTTATTATAAAATCATTATAAGCTTATTATAAAATATTATAAGGCTATTTAATATTATAGAAATATTAAGTCTATTTAATATATAATTTAAAAATACTAGATTTATTCAATCTAAAAGCATTAGATTTATTTTTAAATTACATGGAATTAATAACTTTCTTTAAAACTATACATAATAAAAATCTATTTAATACAATTATTTTAGCTAATATTACTTATCTAATATTATTTAATATAATACGATGATATTTAGTATAATTATTTATTATAGTAATGTACTATATATCAAGAAAAATATATTAAGAAAAATTGAAAAATAATCATTTATATCTATTATTATATTTGATAACTCATCATTTATATAGTTAAATTATAACATGGTTAATTATATATGATAAAAAAATTATAATTATGACTTGATAAATTCTATAAAATAGTTTAATAATATTAAAATTATTTACTATTTTAATTCAATTTAATCTAATTCAATTTAATTCAGTTTAATTTATTTTAATTTAATTAATACTGGTTTAATTTATTATTATTAGGAGAATTTTAAATGAAAATGTATTATGACAAAGATGTAGATGTTAAAGCTTTAGCTAATAAGACTGTAGCTGTTATCGGTTATGGTAGTCAAGGAATGGGTCAATCACAAAATATGTCAGACAGTGGATTAAAAGTCATTGTTGGATTACGTGAAGGAGGAGCATCATGGCAAAAAGCTAAAGACGATGGTATGAATGTTAAAACTATTGAAGACGCTGCTAAAGAGGCAGATGTTATTCATATATTACTTCCTGATGAAATTCAAGCTGATGTTTATGAAAAATCAATAGCTCCTTATGTAAAACCAGGCAATACTATTTCTTTCTCTCATGGGTATAATATCCATTTTAAATACATAAAAGTACCTGAAGATGTAAATATTACTATGATAGCTCCAAAAGGTCCAGGTTCTATGGTTAGAAGAACTTATCTTGAAGGATTTGGAATTCCAGGTCTTGTAGCTATTGAACAAGATGCTACTGGAGATGCTCTTGATGTTGCTTTAGCTATGGGTAAAGCCTGTGGACTTTCTAAAGCTGGAATCCTTGAAACTACATTTAGAGAAGAAACTGAAACTGATTTATTTGGTGAACAGGCTATTCTATGTGGTGGTGTCACAGAACTTATAAATGCAGGTTTTACAACTCTTGTTGAAGCAGGATATCAACCTGAAATAGCTTATTTTGAAACTTGTCATGAATTAAAGCTTATTGTAGATCTTATTTATGAAAAAGGTTTTGCTGGAATGTGGAATGATGTTAGTAATACTGCTGAATTTGGTGGTTTAAGTAGAAGAGATAGAATTATTAACGATGATGCTAAAAAGGAAATGAAAAAGATTCTTTCAGAAATCCAAAAAGGTAAGTTTACTAAAGAATGGGCTCTTGAATCCACAGCTAAAATGCCAATGCTTAATAGAATGAGAGAGCTTGAAAGTGAAGAAAAAATTGAAAAAGTAGGATCTAAACTTAGAAAAGCTTGTGGATTAGAAAAAAAAGCTAAAGAAAAAGAAGAAAAAGTCGTTGTTGTTAATTTTGACAAAACTAAGAAGAAATAATTTTATTATATTTAGTTATTAAGTCTTCATACTTTTTTATTTTAATATTTTTTTTACATATTTATTATATTTTAATTTTTTAATCATTTTTTATTTATCTTATTTAATTACTTTATCTATCTCATTTAATTACTTTTTCTATCTTATTTAACTATTCTATTTAAGTATTCTATTTAACTATTCTATTTAATTATTTGGCATGTTTTATTTTCTATATTTATTTTCTATAATCATTTTATTTAATTTTTTAACTATGATAAAATTTTAACAATAATAAAATTAATTTTTAAGAAAGAAAACTTCAATTTAGGACTGTATTTCTAGGATTGTTAAATAAGACATGTTTTGCAGAGGAGATAATTGAAGAAATCTTTCTCAAGGTGTTTATTTGTTTATTTTTTGGGTATCTAATACATAAACTTGTATTGGATATTCACTAATATTTTCTTAATACTATATAAATATTTGTTATTACTAAATTTTTTTGTTCTTTAAATAATTGATATTATTATAATATTTTTTAAATCTTAATTACTTCTGTTTTAATTATTTCTATTTCAATATTCTCATATTCCTCTTTTGTTTATAATTATTCTTTTATTTTCTTGTTTTTCCATAATCAACAAATAAATTATTATATGGATATTGAATATTTTATAAAAATAAAAATAATAATAAAATAAGTCTTTTTTATGAGTTTGGAATAATAATAATATTATACACAACTGTTAATTTTAAATATAACTACTAATATATTATTAAATAGGAGAATTTAATATGGTAGTCACGACTAAAATATATGAAAACAATCAAACAGCCATACCTTCTGAAATAAGGAAAAGATTTAAAATAGGAAAAAATGATTTAGTAGAATGGTCTATTAATGAAAAAGGAAAACTTGAAGTTAGTTTTAGAAAAAAAGTTAGTTTCAAGGATATTAGGAGTAAAGGAAAGTTAGACTATAAAACTAATTCTGTAAATCTAAAAAAGGAGTTATATAAGTGAAAATATTCTTAGATAGCTCATTCTTAATAGCTTATGTGATTGAAACAGATGAAAATAACAAATTAGCTTTGAAATTAGAAAATGAAAATATATTTGATAATGAATGTTATATAAATAATCTTATATTAAATGAAATAGTTACAGTTATAGGGAATAAAACCAGTTTAGATTTAGCAGTTAATACATATAATGCTATTAAAGATAATTGTAATATTATCAATGATTATAATAAGCCTAATTTCAATGATAATGTAATGAAAATATATAAAAAGAATAATACTAAATTATCATTTACTGACTGTGCAATAATTGAAACAATGAATGAAAATAACATTAGTAATTTAGTTTCTTTTGATAAATATTTTGATAGAGTGCTTGGAATAAAAAGAATACATTAAAGATATATTAATTATTTATATTTCTAATATGCATAGATGTGTAACAAAATTTCATTATAAAATACAGAATCAATAAAGCATAAAAATAATAATATATATCATATAAATTAATATTATATGTAATTACTATTGAAATAAAAGGAATATTTGAAATAAGGTGAATATTTTGGTATTTGTAGGAATGGATCATGGAACTACTGGTATTTCATTTGGGATAATGGCTGCTGATGGAAAACCGATTGAAAGTTTTAAAATTGGTCGTGAAGACAGTAAATCAGGTAAAGTTTCAGCTATCGAGGAATTATCTAAAAGAGTTAATCTTGATGATATTAAATTAATGGCTATAACCTATGGTATGGGTGATGGGATAAATTCAATATTACCTATTACTAAGGTTAAAAATAGGGGCATTTTATCTATTGAAGGGGCGGGAAGAATAACTGGTGGAGGAACTTCTGTTTATAGTGAAATTGAAAAGTCTAAAATACCAACCTTTGTCATACCTGGCCTTCATAAAAATTCCCCTTCTCTTGATCCTTTATTTAAAGCAGCTTATTCTCATCAAGCTAGTTCTGAAAAAGTAAGTATTTGTTATAATGCTTATCTTACTACTAATTGGAATAATATGATTATTGCCGATATTAGCTCAAATAGTGTTAATATATTAATTGAGAATGGTAAAATACGTGGAGCTATGGATGCTTGTGTAGGGGCAATGGGAATTGTTCATGGCCCTATTGATTTAGAAATGATTAGAAATATTGATGAAAATAAAATAACTGCAAATGAAGCTTTTTCAACTGCTGGAGCTGTTAAAATTGCGAATATTAACACTAAAGTATCTTTTATGAAAGATATTCTTTTAAGTGCTTATAAAGAAGGAAATCCTAAAGCAAAATTAGCTATTGATACTATGATTTTTACTGTAGCTATGGAAATTATAGGTTTGATTGGGATATCAAAAAATAAGATTGAAGGTATTGTTTTAACAGGTTCAATTGGATCTATTGAAGATCCATTTAATTTTAAAAGTGAATTAAATAAATATTTAAAAAATAAATTTGAAATGGTTATTCTTCCGAGTACTTCTGGAGCATTTGGAAGTGCGCAAATAGCTAAGGATATTTATAATAAAAAAGATAATATTCTTGGAATTGATATAGAACCCTAATATTAGTATATTCTCTAATATTATTATATTCTTTAATATTAGTGTATTACTATGATATTAAGCATATTACTATAATATAGACATATTGCTAATATCGGGTGTTATAATATATTATACACTATAATATTGAGTATATTATTATAATATTGGCACATTGCTATTATAATCTTAAGTATATTATTTTATAGTCTTTAATATAGTTTTTAATAGATAATCTTTTTAAATAATAATAATCTTTTTAAATATATAATTATTAATAATATATATTAATAAATAATATATATTAATAACATAATCGTCATTTAAGATATTATTTAAGATTTATCTTTTAAGTCTAATCTTTCATCGAAATAAAAGCTATTTTTCCACCTTTGACAACTTTTAATCCATCGTCCACTTCTAAAACTGTGTTTAAGAAGTTATCAATTGCTATTATTTTACCTTCAAATTCTTCCCAGTTTTTAAGGCCTATTAAGACATCTTTTCCTTTGAAATCCGCAAATTGTTTGTTCACTTGAAAATTATTGTTATTATTATTCATGTTATCATCTTTTAAATAAAAATAATCATAAAAATAAAATTATTATATTTTATACTTTTTTATAAAAATTTTATTTTAATAAATTTTATAATAATATTTATTATTTATTTTAAAGTATTTATTTTATAATTTCAATATCATTATCAATTTAATATTATTATCAAAGTTTTAATTTGATAATTTCATTCATCATATATTTTATTTCTTTATGATATAAGCTATTTAAATATTTTTATTTTATATTCATTATATTTATTTATACATTAGTTATAATTATTTATATTTCATTTATATTTTATTTTTATAATATAAATCTATTATTAGGTGTGATAAATTATTAACTATTTAATATTTTACACCAGTATATTTTTTCATTCTAATTTTTTGTTTTATAAAGTGAAAATATTAAATATAATGAGTAACAAATTAATGTTTAGCACGGAATTAATATTTAATTAAGATATGTAATTATTAATAGAACATTAAAGATGAATTAACCATGTTAAGTTAATTTATAAATTAATATATAATTTATATTTAATTGTATTGTTATTAATTGGAAAAATATTATATGCTAATTTAATATAAAAATTTTAGCTAATAGAAAAGTTTTAATTTAAAAGGAAGAGTAAAAATGCCTATAAATCAATTAGAAACTAATTTATCAGAAATTACAACTACAATTGCATATTTGGAAAAAAAGGGATGCACTGACCAAAAACTTTTAAATAACCTTAAAAATGAAAGGGATAGGTTGCTTAAAGATTTAAAATTAAAATGAATCTTTTTAAACCGAATCTTTTTTAAAATAAAATTTTTTTAAATTAAATTAACTTTTAAATTAGTTTTTAATTAATATTAGGAGGTTAAACCTTATTATTATACATATTTTATTTATATATTTTGTATTATCCTCTAAACGATGATATGTTATTTTAATTTTATACCCAATATTTTTATTATTATATTCTTTTTATTAAATTATTAATCTTTTTATTAACTTATTTTTTATTATAATATTGTAAAAATAGATTAAATATTTAAATTAAATATATTAATAAGAAACATAATATATAGTACTATATATTAGCAACTAATAATTATTTATAGCTAATATTTATTTATAGTTAGTATTTATCTATAATTAATAATTGATTAGTGTCTATAAAGTTAGGTGAGATTTGTGGAAAAGCTACAACTTGTAAATTTCATTTCTAAAGTGATGGAAGAGTCTGGTTTTAAAGTTTATAAAGATTTCAAAACTTCTCAAAAAGTCATTGATATATACGGCGTTCTTCCAAGTGTAATGGGGGATTTTAGCGTTGTTGTAGCTTGTAAAAACTATGATAAACAATGGGAAGTTGGCATAGATATTTTAAAAGAAATGGAAATGATTGGAAGGAATTTAAAGGCTTCTAAAGTAGTAATCGTAACTAGTTCTATATTTTCTTCTCAATCTCGTAATTATGCTTCTAAAAAAAATATTAAACTTATAGATAGAGATAATCTAATGATACTAGCTAAAAAATTTTCTAAAAAAGCTAGTAGTTCTCATGATTCTCATAATTATGTTAACAGTGATTATAATTCACATGATTCATTTGAAAATCCTCATATACAATCTTCTGAAATGAAAAAGAATTATGAAGATAATTCGAATGATAATTATGATAATTCTGATAGCTATCATGATAACTATTATTCAACAGATTCAAATAATAATCCTGGGAATGTGTATAGGGATAATTCTACATTTATTTCTGGGAAAAGTAGTATGGGTCTTAAACAGAGATCTAATTCAAATTCAGCTCATTCTTCAGTATCAAGAGATGATTCTAAATTAGCTAAGAGAAAACCTAAAAAACAAGGACCTCCTTTAAGTCAAAGGATTCTGCCAATTTTAAACAATACAATTGTATTGATAATTTTAGTTGTTTTAGTGTCTTATTTGATATCTTCATTACTGGTTTTAACTACAGGCACTTCAAATGGAATAAGTGGCTTAATTAAAATTCTTTCATCATTAGCATTATCTTACGGACTTGTATTGGTTTTAAATAAGGATGGAACTGCAGTACTTGTAAAAGGAACTACAGTATTTTTTGTTTCTTTAATAATTTTAATCTTGATGATAATTGTCTTATAATAATTTTATAAGTATACAAATTATAAAATATTAATTATGGGATAAAAACTGAATATAATAGATTATATGATAAAAAGTTGGTTATAACAGTATAAATATAATAACTTTATAAAAATAGCTTCATTATGTAAAAACAGAAAAATAAATTAGTGGTTCCGGCGAGATTCGAACTCACGATCCTCTCGTTGTAAGCGAGATATCATACCCCTAGACCACGGAACCATAGCATACCAAATATTTAAAAAATCAAGTATATAAACTTTTCTAATTTTTCTATTTTTTATAGATTTATAGAATTAAAAAATTATTTTATATTAAAATTTTTTCATATTATTTTTTAAGATTTTTTATAATTATGATAAAATTAAAAAAACTTATATAAATTAAAGGTTAATATTAAATAGGATTTTTATAAACAATTTTTATAAGGATTTTTATAGATAATTTTATAAAGAATTTTTAAAGAATTATTTTATAATCTTATATTCTTGTATTATTTTATAATTCTTATATTATCTTATATTATTCTTATATTATCAATTTAATATTATATTACTACCATATTTGCTAATAATTAAAGTTATTTAGATAGAATTCAAATAGTAATTCAAATAATAATCCAAATAATAATTCAAAAGGAGGAATAAAGTATGTCATGGGATGAAAAAGGTGGAAAAATATGGATGGATGGAGAATTTGTAGATTGGAAAAATGCTAATATTCATGTTTTATCTCATGTAGTTCACTATGGTTCAAGTGTCTTTGAAGGATTAAGGTGCTATGAAAATCCAAATGGTAGTGCAATATTCCGACTTAATGAACATGTTGAACGATTATTTGAATCTGCTAAAATATATAAAATGCCAATACCATTCAGTAAAACTGAAGTATCAGATGCGATTAAAGATGTTGTAGCTATAAATAATTTAAATTCTTGTTATATACGTCCAATAGCATATAGAGGATATAAAGAATTAGGTGTTAGTCCTTTAAACTGTCCAGTTAATGTAAATATTGCTGCATGGGAATGGGGAACTTATTTAGGTGATGAAGCCATGGAAAATGGAGTTGATATTGGAGTTTCTTCTTGGAGAAGACTTGCTCCTGATACAATGCCTAGTTTAGCTAAAGCTGGTGCTAACTATATGAATGCACAATTAGCAAAGCTTGAAGCTATCGAAAATGGGTTTGATGAAGCTATAATGCTTGATTATCATGGTTTTGTTGGTGAAGGTAGTGGTGAAAATATATTTTTGGTTAAAGACAATGTCATACATACTCCTTCTTTATCTTCTTCAATATTGAAAGGAATTACAAGAGATTCTGTTATTAAAATAGCTGAAGATCTTGGTTATGATGTATTGGAAGAAAAAATCCCTAGAGAAATGTTATATTTAGCTGATGAAGTATTTTTTTCAGGATCTGCTGCAGAAGTAACTCCAATAAGATCTATTGACAAGATAGAAATAGGATCTGGTAAACGTGGGTCAGTTACAGAGAAAATACAATCTGAATTTTTCAGCATTGTTGATGGGAAAACAGAAGATAAATTTAATTGGTTATCTTACATAGAATACTAGATAATAAGATTGATAATAGCTACTTTTAGAACTTTTAGGATTTTTAAGATCTTTAGAATTTTGAAAATCTTTAGAATTATGAATATTTAAAGATTTTTAGGTAGCTATAATATTTTAACATTATTTTTAAAGAATTATTTTTAAGAGGCTCTATAATGCATATTTTACAAGCGATTATTGTAGGAATAGTACAAGGATTAACAGAATTTCTCCCAGTAAGTAGTTCTGCTCATCTGATATTTGTTCAAGAATTATTAGGGATTAATCAGCCAGGAATAGCTTTTGATGTTTTACTTCACTTAGGAACACTTGTTGCTGTTGTTGGATATTTCTTTAAAGATATTGTTGAAATGATAAAGGCTTTTATATCTAGTATACTTGATTTATTCAAAGGTAAGTTTAAAGAAGGGTTTAAAAATGATCCTTATAAAAGATTGGCATGGATGGTTATTATTGGAACAATTCCTGCAGGTGCTGTAGGCATACTTTTTGATACTCAAATTGAAGCTATATTTCAAAGTGTTACAATTCCAGCATTTTTCTTACTTATCACAGGAACATTACTTTATGTTTCCCAGCGTTTAAATGTTGGAAATAGAGATATAAAAAATTCTGGAATAAAAGATAGTATTATTGTTGGTATAGGGCAAGCTTTCGCGATTTTACCAGGACTTTCACGTTCAGGAACTACCATTGCAGCTGGACTTTTAATAGGTTTAGATAAAGAATTTGCAGCTAAATTTAGTTTTCTTTTAGCTATTCCAGCAATTCTTGGCGCTGCTTTGACACAAATAGATGGAATTGGTGCAGGGATGGATATTAATTTATTACCTTATCTTTTAGGATTTTTAGCATCTCTTATTTCAGGGTATTTAGCTATTAGTATTTTATTAAAATTAATTAGAGAAAGAAGCTTGGACATATTTGCATTTTACTGTTGGATAGTTGGTGCGATTGTATTAGTTTATAGCTTGTTTTTCATGTAACTTATAATAGATTTAATATAAAATTTATATATAAAATTTATAGATTTAATATATCACATTTAATATATCATATTTAATATATTATATTTTAATATACTATATTTAAAATTTCTTCATAATATTTTTAAAATTTTTTCATAATATTTTTTTATTTATTATACAATATTTGTCTATAATTAAATTGATTTATTATTATTATTTTGCTTTTTTAAATATAGGTATTTATAATCATTTAAATCTATATTGTAATGATTATAATAATATATTTCAATTTTTATAGGAAAGTATTGCTTTATAGGTAGCTTTATAGGTATTATATTACTTTATTAAATAAATCATTATAATTAAAATAGTAATTAATTACATATTAATTATAATATAATCATATTAATTATAACAAAATTATATTTTCATAAAATTGCATATAATATGAAATTAGACATCATACAAAATTAGACTATATTAATTATAAGATATAAAATTAAATTTATACCTTTTATAGAGAATTTGTATAATTAGTACAATAATATATAAAATTAGAATTATACTAAATTCAATAAATGAAATAAACTTATTAATGGTGCAATAATGGTAGAGCTATTCAATGGATTAAAATCTTATGGTTCTTTTGAACTTTTAAAAAAGATAGAAGGTAAAAAACCTTTTTTCATATGTACGATTGCTACAACTTCTACAGCAAATATTCCTTATATTACTGGTGCTGGAGCAACTCCTGAGTTGATGGAATATACTCCTGCAGGAGATGTTGAATTAATCATTCATGGAGAACTTAGATGCTGTGATATACCTCCTCAAACTATCGTTGATGGCGCTTCAGCACCTACTCCTGCAATGATTACAAAAGCTGCCCTTGAATTAACTGATGTTCCTTTTTTAATAGTCGATGCAGGGTCAAGAATAAAACCAGATGTTCCTTGTATTACAGCTTCTAATAAACCCATTCATGGAAAAGATATAAGAACTGGTGAAGCAGTTGAAAATCCAGAAAAAATTTTCAATGATTCAAAGATAATTGGAAGGGAGCTTTCTAAGTCTAATGATTACCTTGTGATTGGAGAGAGTATTCCTGCAGGTACAACAACAGCTCTTGGTGTTTTAACTGCTCTTGGATATGATGCTAATTTTAAAGTTAGTGGTAGTATGCCTGAAAATCCACATAATCTCAAGAAAGATGTTGTAATGGAAGGACTTGCTAATGCTGGCATTTTAGATGGTATTGGGAATATTGGAAAGATAGATCCTTTTAAAGCAGTAGCTGCTGTAGGAGATCCAATGATTCCTGCTGTTGCAGGTATGGTTTTTGGGAGTACAGTCCCTGTTATTTTAGCTGGTGGAACTCAAATGGCTAGTGTTTGTAGTTTTATTAAGGCAATTGATCCAAATTTTGATTTTTCAAGAATTTGTTTAGGTACAACTAGTTTCGTTGCTAATGATTCTACTTCTGACTTATTCAATATAGTATCTCAGATAGGTGACATAGATGTTCATGTTGTTAATCCTAATTTTGAAGAATCTTCTAATGGAGGCCTTAAAAATTATTTAAAGGGATTTGTTAAAGAAGGGGTTGGGGCAGGTGGTGCAATGCTTATGGCACTTCTTTTAGGATATTCAATTGAAGATATTCGTGAAAAGGTTGAGGAAATTTGTGAATAGTTATTAAATTATTGTTTGTTATAATTTAATTATTCAAAGCTATTTTATTTGATTATAAAACTATAATAATTTAATTATTCAAAATTATTATAAGTTAATTATGTAAATTGTTATAATTTGAATATATAGAAATATATTTTAAAAAATTTATTATTATTGGTTGATTAGGTTGATTTGTTTAGGAATTGAAGGAACAGCAGAAAAAACTGGTGTTGGAGTTGTTGATAGTGATGGTAATATTCTTTCATTAGTTGGAAAACAATTATTTCCAGAAAAAGGAGGTATTCATCCTAGAGAAGCTGCTGAACATCATGCAAAATGGATTCCTAAGTTAATTTCTGATGCTTGTGATGAAGCAAAATTGGGTCTTGATGAAATTGATCTTGTATCTTTTTCAAAAGGTCCAGGATTAGGTCCAGGGCTCAGAACAACAGCTACTGCAGCTAGATCATTATCATTATCAATCAATAAACCTATTATTGGGGTAAATCATTGTATTGGACACATTGAGATTGGAAAACTTGATACCTCTGCTAATGACCCTGTTTCTTTATATGTTAGTGGTGGAAATAGTCAAATTATAGCTTATGAATATGGAAGATATCGTGTTTTTGGTGAAACTTTAGATATAGCAATTGGAAATGCATTAGATCAATTTGGAAGGGAAACAGGACTTGGACACCCAGGAGGCCCAGTTGTTGAGAAATTAGCTAAAAATGGAAGTTATATAGATTTACCTTACACTGTTAAAGGAATGGATCTTTCGTTTTCTGGATTAATGAGTGCAGCAATTCGTAAATATAAAGAAGGAATTGATATTGAAGATATTTGTTATAGTTTCCAAGAAACTGCATTTTCTATGCTT
Source organism: Methanobrevibacter arboriphilus JCM 13429 = DSM 1125 (assembly GCF_002072215.1). Classification (NCBI taxonomy): domain Archaea; kingdom Methanobacteriati; phylum Methanobacteriota; class Methanobacteria; order Methanobacteriales; family Methanobacteriaceae; genus Methanobrevibacter; species Methanobrevibacter arboriphilus. Next base: position 68,839 of record NZ_JXMW01000012.1, on the reverse strand, counting down.
GTTGAAGTAACAGAAAGAGCTCTTTCACACACAAAAAAAGATGAAGTTCTTTTATGTGGGGGAGTAGCTGCAAATAAAAGACTTCGAGAAATGTTAGATGGTATGGCTGAGGATCACTTTGCTAAGTTTTATATGCCTAAAATGGAATATTGTGGAGATAATGGTGCAATGATTGCATGGCTTGGAATACTCATGAATAATAGTTATGGCCCTGATAAAATAGATGAAACTAGAGTTATTCAAAGATTCAGAACAGATGAAGTTGATGCAACATGGGTTAAACAATCAAAATCAAGAATTATATTACCAAAAGAGATATTAGCTAAAGGTGCTGAAGCTGATATTTTAAATGGAAATTGGATAAATAAAGAAGTTATTATAAAAAAAAGAATTCCTAAAAGATATAGGATTAATGAAATTGATGATAAAATTAGAAAATCAAGAACAAAAAGGGAAACAAAATTAATATCTGATGTTAAAGAATCAGGAGTATTTTCACCAGTTCTATATGATGTTGATTTAAAAGAAAAATCAATAGTAATGGAGAAAATTAAGGGCGTGACTGTTAAAAATATTTTAGAAGGGCCATCTGAATCTAATCATTTTAATAAATTTGACCAAAATGAACTTTTATTTGCTATTGGTCAAAGTATTGCTAAAATTCATCAAAAAAATATTATTCATGGAGATATTACTAGTTCTAATATTTTATTCAGTGAGGGTAATGTTATTTTAATTGATTTTGGTTTAGGTAGATATTCTAATCTTATTGAGGATAAATGTGTTGATTTATTAACTTTTAAAAAATCTTTACAAAGTGTTGATTATAAAATAGCTGATAAGATTTTTAATACAGTTTTAGAAGGATATATTAATACTTATGAAACTTTTTCTAAGGATTTTAATTTTAAAAAGATTAATATAATTAAAAAAATACATGAAATTGAATCTAGGGGACGTTATACTCCTCACTAGATATATGTTAGTTAATTTTTTCTTTTTATTTTCAAACTTAATAATTTTTATCTTCTATCAATTAATCTTTTGGGCCTGCCTTTTATTTTATAAAATTCGAGCTTTCCTTTTTCTAAAAAGTTAAATATAATTTCAAATTCATCATTGTAATATTTTTCTTTTAAATCATTATTTTTTCTTAAAAATGAACTTAGAAAATTGTCTTCAACAATTTTTTTATTTAAATTTGAATAGTCTTTACATTCAACTGATATTCTTAAAGTATTTTCAGTTTCATTTCCATATAAGAATGATTCATATTCTCCAGTTAAATATTCCATATTTTCTCTTTGAAATACTCCTGCTTCGATATCTACTCTGTTAATACTATTTCCAAATATATTAATAGTTTCAGCATCTCTTGTAGGATTATCAATTTTCATATGTGTTCTACCACAACCGCATTTTTTTCTTGTTATAACTGAACTAGAATCATCTGTATCATAGTTAATAAGTAATGTTCCTGCTTTATCTTCTTTACTAAGCAAAGTCGTTAGTATCATTTTTCCTTCTTTTCCATCTTTTAAAAAGCATGATTCTGAACAATCAAGATTAGAATCAGGAGTATTGTTCTCTAATCGCATATTAGGATCTGTTTCAGTATTACTATTATATATATCTAGGTGTATTAAGTCTTCTGGTACATGAATTCCTTTTTTTTCAGTACATTCTCCACACATTGTTCCTTCAGTACTTCCATAAGTGTTATACACGTCAACACCCCAAATTTCTTCTATATATTCTCTTGATTCTTCTGAAAAGCTTTCTCCACCTGCAATTAAGCGTTTTATACTTGATTCTTGGGGATCTAATTTATTTTCTTTCATTCTTTCTGCTAATCTTAAGAATTTAAATATACTTCCTACAATACTTGTTGGTTTATAATTTTTAAGTATTCTTATTGGGAATGTACATTTTCCTTCAGGTATTGTAGTGATTTTCAGTTTTTTTGCAGCTAAACTCATGGATTCTGCTCCAATGTTCATTCCGTAAGATGTACAAACAATTAAATAATCATTTGATTTAAAGGCTTGGGATTTGAAAGTTCGTGCATATTTTTCTATATATTTCTCCCAATCATTTTCTGTTAGGAAAAATGATTTTGGTGTTCCTGTTGTTCCACTTGTTTCATGAATAGTAACTATATTTTTATTTTTTGCAGATTTAAAGTTGAAAAAATTGGTAGATGGGGGCTGATTTTTTTTAATTGTATCTCCTGTTATTATTGGAAGTTCTTTTAAATCTTCATGGGTTTTAATAGATTTAATTTCTATTTTATTTTTATCAAACCATTTTTTATAGAATTTAGAGTTTTCATATGCATATTTTATTGTGTATTTAACTTTTTCATCAATTAAGGAATCTAAATCTCCTCTATTCATTGTTTCAATTTCTTTGTTATAGTAGAGGTTATTATTTTTCATATTAATATATTGTATTTATTAACATTTTAATCTTTAGTATATACTTATATTTTTGTTGTATTCTATGATACAATTCTGCGGTTCAATATAATTATAATCTAATAATATTTAATATATTAATTATTAAAAATTTTATTAATATAAAATATTATGTAGTATAAAATATTATTTATATAAAAATATTATTTATTTGAAAAAATATTAGTTTTATAAGAGTATTGTTTGTAAGAAAAAATATTATTCTTATAAAAGTACTGTTTATATGAAAAAATATTTATAAAATTAAAACTCATAATTTTACTATTATGATAACATTTATTACTGGTAACAACCATAAAGTAGAAGAAGCAGAAAATATTTTTCGAAAATTCAATATTGAATTAGAGCATATTGACTTAGGTTACACAGAACCTCAAGGAACTCTTGAGGAAGTAGCTATAGCTGGTGCAGAATATGCTTCTCGAAAATTAAATAAACCTGTGATTGTTGAAGATGCTGGTTTATTCATTAAAGCTTTAAATGATTTCCCTGGGACATATTCATCTTATGTTCAAGATACAATAGGAAATAAAGGTATTTTAAAGCTTATGAATGATTTAAAAACTGACCAAGAACGTTATGCTGAATTCAGGTCGGTCATTGGGTATTGTGCCCCCAATATCGAGCCCGAGATTTTTTTAGGCAAAGTTTCTGGTGTCATTGCATTTGAAGAAAAGGGTGATAAAGGTTTTGCTTTTGATCCAATTTTTTATGTTCCCAATATGTCTAAAACATTTGGTGAGCTAACAACAGATGAAAAAAATCAGTTTTCTCATAGAAGAAATTCATTAGAACTTTTTGTCAATTGGTATAAATCTAATAAATAATTATGGTGTATAGATTTAACAATTTTTCAATTGAGCAGTTCTATTGCTAATTATATTAATATAATAAAAAATTAACTTATAAAAAAGTTAGCTCATAAAATTAACTTATAAAAAGAATTAGCTTATAAATTAGCTTATAAAAAGAATTAGTATTATAAAAAATTAAGAGGTATTTACAATGTCTAAACCAGAATGGGTTACTTATTCAAATGAAGAAATTGAAGAATTTATATTAAAATTTACAAAAGAAGGTAAATCTCCAAGTGAAATTGGTGTTATTTTAAGAGATCAGTATGGTATTCCTAGCGTAAAAGCTATTACTGGTGAAAAAATCACTGCTATATTAAAAAGAAATGAACAAGCTCAAGAATATCCTGAAGATATCATGAACTTAATTAAACGTGCTGTAAACATTAGAGATCACTTAAAAGAAAATCCAAAAGATTTACACACTAAAAGAGGATTAACTATCATAGAATCAAGAATTAGACGTCTTGGTAAATATTATGTTAACGATGGTGAATTACCTGAAGGATGGAGATATGACCCACAAGAAGCAGCACTCCTTGTTAAATAAGGCTAATGAAGCTTCTGACATGATATCCAAACATATCAAGGATGATCATGTTATAAGAATAATTTCTCATAATGATGCAGATGGACTTTCTGCAGCTGGTGTTATAGCTAATGCTATAAAAGAGGAGGGAGGACAGTTCCATACAACAATCCTTTCTCGCTTAAAGCCAGAAGATGTGAAAGAATTATCTAAAGAGAAATATAATTTATTTATCTTTTCTGACATGGGAAGTGCCCATTTAAAACTTATTAATAAGTTTAAATCAGAAGTTATAATTGCAGATCATCATCAAGTTGATGATACAGAATCAGAAGATCATATTATTCATGTTAATCCTCATATTTATGGGATTGATGGTAGTAAAGAGCTAAGTGGTGCTGGTTCTTCTTATTTAAGTATTAGAAATTTAGGTGATGGAGAAAATAATAAAAAACATCTTGCTCCACTTGCTTTAGTAGGTGCTTTTGGAGATATGCAATTTAATGATGGATTTATTGGTGCAAATGAGCTAATCGTTGAAGATGGGATAGAATTTGGAAATCTTGAAATACACCAAGATCTTAAAATTGTTTCTAAAAATCAAGAACCACTATATAAATCTTTAGCATATACTTTAAACCCAGCGATGCCTGGTTTAACTGGCGATTTAGAGGGATCAATGGGATTTTTAGAAAAAATAGGAATTTCTTATGGAATAAAATTCACTGATCTTGAAGATGAAGAAAAAGATGTTTTAAAAGATGAGCTTATTAAACTAAATCCTGATATTTTTGGAAGTATTTATAGTGTGCCTAAAGAAAATCCTGTTTTAAGGAACCTTGAGGAATATTCTTATATTTTAGATGCTTGTGGGAAAAACAAAAAAACTGGCCTTGGTCTTTCTATTGCATTTGGAGAACGTGCAGAAGCACTTGATGCAGCTTTGAATCTTCAAAAAAAATATAGAGATCAGCTAATTAAAGGAATGGAATGGATTAAGCGAGAGGGCGCAGTTCAAATGGACTTTATTCAGTATGTGTATAGTGAAGATAAAGTCTTGAAAAGTGTCATGGGTACTATTTCTAGTGTAGGAATTGCAGCTGAAATTTTAGATAGTGATAAACCTATTCTATCTATGGCTAGAATGCATAATGATGTAAAAGTTTCTGGAAGAACAACAAGAGACATGATAGAAAAAGGAGTAGATCTTGGAAAAGTTCTCCATGATAGTTCATTAAGCTTTGGGGGTCAAGGTGGGGGCCATGATATAGCTGCTGGAGCTATGGTTCCTTATAAAGAGATGGATAATTTTTTAAACTTAGTAAATGATATGGTTGAGCACCAAATTGAAAATAATTAATCCTATTATTTTTATATTATCCTCAGTATTCTTTATTATTCCTATTATTAATATTATTCCGATATTCCTATTATTTATATAAATTATTAATCTTTTACATTTTTTAAACATTTTTTATAATTTAATAACGATATATTTTGATTTAATGATTTAATCTAATAGTTCGATTTAATGGCTTGATATGGTTTGATTTAGAATTAATAGTATTGAATTTGTTGATAATATTCAATTTAATATTTTGATAGTATTTTTGATTTAAATAGCTGATTAATAGTTTGAGTAATAGTTTTTGTAATAACATTATTTTGATTTAAATATTGTAGTGGGATTTAAATGTATTTAAATAAAGAAGAAGAAAGAATGTATGATGGTTTCTATGGAGATACTGTACGTAAAAGCATGGAGATCCTAGTGGCACTTGGGGATATTTATGATGCAGAAAAACTTGTAAATATTACTTCTGCTCAAATATCTGGTGTTTCTTACAAGACTATTGGTGATGCAGGGCTTGAATATCTTGAAGATTTGGCTAGTGATAAGAATTTAAATAGAGAATCTGTTGCAAAAGTTCCTTCTACTTTAAATCCTGCTGGCACAGATCTTGATAACTGGGAATCTCTTGGATTTCCACCAAAATTTTCTAAAAAGCAGAATGAAATTGTTGATGCTTATGGGATGCTTGGAATTTCGAAAACCTGTACTTGCACTCCTTATCTTGTAGGTAATGTTCCTAAATTTAGAGATCATGTAGCATGGTCTGAATCTTCAGCAGTTGCTTATGTAAATTCAGTTATCGGTGCGAGAACTAATCGTGAAGGTGGACCTGGTGCATTAGCTGCAGCTATTTGTGGTAAAACTCCTATGTATGGTTATCATTTAGAAGAAAATAGGAAAGCAAACCTTTTAATAGAACTTGAAACTCCTATATCTGGAATTGATTATGGGGCATTGGGATATATGGTTGGTAAAGAAGTTGGAAGTGGTGTTCCTTATTTCGTTCTTAAAAATGATTCTACAAATACTGAATTAAAAGCTCTTGGAGCAGCACTTGCGTCTTCTGGTGCTGTTGCATTATATCATATTGAAAATGAAACTCCTGAGTATGATTCTGCTGGAAAAAATGAATTGATTAAAAATAATAATAAAATTTTAATTACAGATTCTGACATTAAAAATACTTGTGAAAACTTAACTAATTCATCTAAAAATGAAGCAGATTTAGTTTGTTTAGGTTGCCCCCATGCTTCTTTAGAAGAAATTAAAGATATTGCAAATATAGTCAAAAATAAAGAAATAAAGAATGATTTATGGGTATGTACTTCTATAAATGTTAAAGCTGCCTCAGATAGAATGGGTTATACAAAAATAATCGAGTCTGCTGGGGGACATATAGTGTGTGATACTTGTATGGTTGTTGCTCCAATTGAAGACATGGGATATGAAACAATTGGTGTAAATTCTGCAAAGGCAGCTAACTATGTTCCTAGTATGTGTGGCCTAGATGTAATATTTGATGAGGCAAAAAATTTAATAAAATTCAAATCTTAATTTTATTTTTATAAATATATTTTTATATATATATATATTATACTTTTAATATTATATTTTTAATATTATAGCATATTTTTAATATTATATTCTATTTTTCAATATTATATTTCTTTTTTAATATTATTCTAATTACTTTTCATTTGCTTCCAAAAATTAATAATATATAAAATTACAAAATATATAATAATGAACACTTTAAAAAAAATGCAAATTTTGAGTGATTCTGCACAATATGATATTTGTGATTATGTAAATCACTATAAAAAATCTGATATTAATCTTCCAGGAATTTATAATGCAACAGGACCTGATGGCTGTAAAATTCCTCTTTTTAAAACATTAATGACAAATAAATGTGTTAATGATTGTAAATATTGCATCAATCAATCTAAAAGAAATTTTACTAGATTAGAACTAAGTCCAGAAGAATTAGCAAGGGCTTTCCTTAGTTATTATAGCAATGATTATGTGCAAGGATTATTTCTAAGTTCTGGAATTGCAAGAGATGTTGATGACACTATGGAGAAAATGTTAGATGTTATTAATATACTTAGGAAAAAATATGGATATGATGATTATATACACCTTAAAGTGATTCCTGGTGCTAGCAAAGATTCTATTAAGCGCGCAATGTCATTAGCCAATAGAGTAAGTTTAAATATTGAGTCTGCGACTTCAGATGGATTGTCTCAAATTTCTTCAAATAAAGATTATAATAAAGATATATTAAAAAGAATAAGTTGGATAGATTCTATATCTAAAAAAAATAACTCTATAATGTGTTCTAGTTCAACTACACAGATGATTATTGGAGCAAATGATGAAACTGATGTGGAAATTCTTTCTAGAATAAAATCTCTTTATAAAAACTATAACTTATCTAGAAGCTATTTTAGTTCTTTTTCTCCAGTTGAAGGAACAGAACTTGAAAAGAGAGAAGAGTGCAATAAAAATAGAACTTCGAAGTTATATCATGCTGATTCTCTGTTAAATATATATAAATTTGAATTAGATGAGCTTGTTTTTGAAGAAAATAATCAATTATCCATTAATGAAGATCCTAAATATTTATCTGCTTTAAAACGAGATATATTTCCTTTAGAAATTAACTCTGCTTCTTTTTATGAATTAATTCGTGTTCCAGGTATTGGAACTATTTCTGCAAAAAGAATTATGGCTATAAGAAAGAAAAAACCATTTAAGAAGATGGTAGACTTGAGAAAATTAGGAGTTGTTATAGATAGGGCTGAACCATTTATTAAATTAGATGGTAATTATCAAATTGCTCTTGATAAATATTAATAATTATTAATAAATAATATTTAAAAATTGTATATTAAAATAATATATTAAAATTGTATATTGAATAATAATATTCTAAAATAATATTAACTGAATTTTTTATTATCTAAACTCTGATCTTTTTTTCCAAATCGCTTTCATAGCCTTTAAACCACTTTTTTTAGGAGGATTTTTTAGATTAAAATTGTTAATAATATTTACAAAATCTTCAACAGCAAATTCACTATTTTTAATTAATTTTTCACTTTCTGGTGTTGGAAGCTTATTTTTTAACATGTTTAACACATAATCCTCATATTTATCATCATAGCTATTTTTATCTTCATAATTATCTTTGTATTTATCATTATCTTCATGATTATCTTTGTATTTATCGTCATGTTCGTTTTCATGAGTATGTTTGTTTTCATGATTGTATTTATCCTGATAGTTATCTTTAAATTCATCTAAAAAATCTGAAATTTCTTCTATTTCAAGTATTGGAATTTTTAAATTATTTGCTAAATCTACACTACCATGTTCTTTATGAAATCCTGCTATTTTTATTGAAGGGATTTCTAAAACACCTGCTTCTATGGTCATTCCCATTCCAGCTCCATAAATCATAAGGTTTGAAGATTTCATTAAACTTAATAAATCAACAAATTCATCTAAAACTTTAATTTTATTAGATTTTATCATATTTTCAATTAATTCCTTTTTAAAACGATAGGGTGCTATAAGTGTTGGAAGATTTATTCTTTCTAGAATATTTATTAGCTTTTTTATATCACTAGTTTTTAAATCTCCTCCTAAAACTATTAATATAAAATTTGAGAAATCATATTCCTTTTTTACACCTTCATTATCTAATAAATAATTATTATTAACATAATCAACAATATAATTAACCATAGGATAACCTTGAATGTTTTCAGTAGAATCTATATGGTATTTTTCACTTAAATAATTTTTATAACTTTCTGAAGGTACTGTTACTAAATTAGAAAATGCAATTGTTTCAATTGGATTATATATATCTTGCTCTATATGTATTACAGGAATTTTAAGTAAATTAGCAGCTGATATAGATTTTCTAACATCACCAGCGTTTCCACATGTAATTAAAAGATCTATCCCTTTTCCTCTTAATCCTAAAATTGCTTTAATAATGTCTTTGAAAATTAAATATGCAAGTTCAAAATTATTTCTTTTTACTTTTCCAGAACCTCTACCTTTTCCAATTGAATAAAATTCATCACAATATGGTTTAAGTAGTTCTTTAACACCTGATCCATGGGTTAAACAGATTATTTTACTTTTTTTCCAGTTTAATTTTCCTAAACTTTCCATTTTTTTTATTTTTTTTATAATAGGAATAAGTGTTTTTGCAGGAGCTAATTCACATGCAATTGCTATAGTAATTTCTTCCAATTAATCACTCTCATTCTTATGCTATTATCTTTTTAAATTCTTTTACTGACATTTATAACTATTATAATAATTTTTTAGATGATTATAGATATAATCTATTTTATAAATATAATATATTATTGTAATGATTCCTAAAATATAAAAAAACCAAACTATTATGTCTGTAGGGCCTGTTTCAATCCAAATTAAAGTTTGTCCTAAAATTATTCCATAAATAGCAGTAGCTATACTTTTCACATGTTTTTGAATTATATGTAACATTTTTAATATAAATCCTATTAAAAACATTTGAATGCTCATTCCAATCCATCCAAAGTCCAGTATGGCAGGACCAAATATTGTTGAAGTTATAGAATGATTTTCTCCTAATACGGCTTGTCCAACAAGTACACGAGGATCTACAGATTTAAAGAAACCTGTTAATGTATAATAAAATAGTTCTCCTTGTGTTGAGCCAGCTAGGGGGATTGTTCTATTTAAAATATTAAGTGTAAAACCTGCTCTATAAGATATTAATTCTAATGCATTTAATCTCCAATGCTGCCATTCAATTGATTGTACAGCTATAAAACCTATAACAATCATTAAAAAAATTATTATAATTCCAAAAAACATTTGATACTTTATCTTTAAATTTCTTGAGTAGTATAATGTTATAAAAGAGCTTAATAAAATTGCTATTGGTGTTGTTCTATATCCAGTTAGTGCAAAAAGCCCTAATCCTATTATAAGCAATAAATAATAAATTTTCCTATTATACTTAGCTAAAAGTATATTTATTCCTATTATAAAAAATATATAAGAGAATAACCATATTCTAGTTGCAGCTTCTGCTTTTAAAAATCCACTAAATAGGGGAATTCCTCCAAGTAATATGAAGTTAATTATTTGCAGTAGTAATCCAATTAAAACTATGGATAGTATAATAAGCTCAAAATTCTTGAATTTATTACCCTTATTATTTTTATTTTCATTATCTTCATTGTTATTTTTGTAATAACTACTTATTTTAAATGAAGGTAAAGATCCTAATTTCTTTTTTTTTATTTTATTTAGAGTTTTTATTTTTTTATCAAACTTCTTTGACAACTTTGATAGTATTTTTGGGAATTTAATACCAATGACAAAAAATATAATACCTAATAAAATATAAAGATACACTTGAAATGATGGTCTTGGTAACTCATCAGAAAAATATAGCATAGGTAAAGATACAAGTATAAAGATTATTATAAAAAATATCACTATATATGGATTAAATATGTCTATATTTCCATATCTTTCTTTGAATTTGTGTTTTATATTCATATTTATTAAATTCCCATTGCTTATTTTATTATTTACTTTATTAGTAATTCTATATTATTTTTATTACTATTTTTATTAATAATTTTATCAATAGCTTTATTAGTAATTTTATTATTAAATTTTAGCCTTATTAGTTAATATTATAATAATTTCTATAGTATCTATAGTAATTTTTATATTGATTTTATTAGTATTTTTATTAATAATTTTATCAATAGCTTTATTAGTAAATTTAGTAGAATTTTTTAATTTTAATATTTATTTTATTACTAATTTTATTAGTAACTTTATTATATTTGCTTTTATTTATTTTTTATTAAAATATAATTTTTATTTTTGTTAAAATATAAATAAACAAAAGTACAATTAATATTCATGAGAATTGTATTGGCTGGAACTGGTAGTGCGGTAGGTAAAACAACTATTTCAACAGGAATTATGAAAGTATTATCTGATGAAATGAATGTACAACCTTTTAAAGTTGGTCCTGATTATATTGATCCTTCATATCACTCTTTAGCTACAAAAAACCCTCCTAGAAATCTTGACTCATTTTTTATGAATGAGGATCAAATTAGAAGTTCATTTGTTAGAGGTTTAGAAATTTCTAAAGCTGAAATTGGAATTATAGAAGGTGTTAGAGGACTTTATGAAGGTATTAGTCCTACAGGGGATGTTGGAAATACTGCTTCAATAGCTAAAGCTTTAGATGCTCCAGTTATACTTATTTTAAATGCTCGTAGTCTTGTAAAAAGTGCAGCTGCTGTTGTTTTAGGGTTTAAAACTCTTGATCCTAATGTTAAAATTGAGGGAGTAATACTTAACAAAGTTAAAGGAAAACGTCATTATCTTAAAGCTAAAGAAGCTATTGAAAAACTTTCTAATACCAAAGTAATTGGTGGAATCCCTCGTGACGATGACTTAATAGTAAAAGAACGACATTTAGGTTTGGTACCAGCATTAGAAAAAGAGAGAATTGCTAATGATATTAATAAATGGGCTAATGTTATTAGAGAAAATATTGACTTAGATGCTTTAAAAAATATAGCAAAATCAAATTCAAAAGTTAAAACAGATTCTAAAACTGAACTTTGGACTTCTGAAAATAAAAAAAAGACAAAAATTGCAGTAGCTCTTGATGAAGCGTTTAATTTTTATTATACTGAGAATTTCGAAAGTTTAGAAGATAATAATGCAAAATTAATCTATTTTAGTCCTTACAAAGATGATGAGGTCCCTGATGTCGATGCTCTCTATCTTGGAGGAGGATATCCTGAAATTTTTGCAAAGGAGCTAGAATCTAATCAATCTATGCGAAAATCTATTAATAAATTCCATAATAATGGTAATCCTATTTATGGGGAATGTGGAGGTTTATTGTATTTATCAAAATCTATTGATGGGTTTAAAATGTGTGATGTTATTCCTCATCCTTCTAAGATGACTGATAAGGTTCAAGGTCTTAGTTATGTCATCGCTAAGTCAAATAAAGATAACCTTATTTCAAAAAAGGATGATATATTTAGAGGACATGAATTTCATTATACAAAGCTTCAAATTGAGAAAAATCTGATTAATGATGTTAATTTTGCTTTAGATATTCAAAGAGGAAGAGGAATAATTAATAATCATGATGGTATTTCTATTGGAAATACTCTAGCTAGCTATCTTCATATTCATGCTTGTTCTTGTCCTAATTTTGCATATAATTTTACAAATAATATAATTGAATTATAAAATAATTGGATTATTGAATAATTGGATTATTAAATAAGTGGGTTATGAAATAAATCATATAATTCCCTTTAAATCATTTTTATATTATTAAAAAGATCTCTTATAAAATTTATAAAATTTAGATTTTTATTAGAAATATTTTTATTAGAAATTCTAGAATTATAATTTTATGTACAAAGATTCACTTTTTTATAATTTTTCATAATAAACATTAAAATATATTAATAAAAATTAAAATTAATAATATAAATATTTTTATATTTAATTAAATATAATAGCTTTGAATTAAATATTTTCTATAATAAATAATTTTAATAGCTAATTTCTCAAAAATACTGGAAATTAAACCTATTGATTAGTTTAATTGTTTTCATTAAGCTTATTTCTTATTATATTTTTATATTAATGAGTTTTTTCAATAATATGAAACTTATATATAAACTTAATGGTCTAAACCAAAACATAAAGTACTTATTAAAAAACAATAAATAAAAAAATGGTGATAAAATGGTTGTCAAAATTGGAATTATAAAAAGTGGTAATATTGGTACTTCTCCAGTATTAGATTTATTACTCGATGAACGTGCTGATAGACCTAACATAGATGTTCGAATTATCGGTTCTGGAGCTAAAATGAACCCAGAACAAGTAGAAGAAGTAACTCCAAAAGTTAAAGACTTTGACCCAGATTTTGCTATATTTATAAGTCCTAACCCAGGTGCACCTGGACCAGCTAAAGCAAGAGAACTCTTATCTGGATATGATATTCCTGCTGTAATTATAGGGGATGCTCCAGGAGCTGGAAAGAAGGATGAAATGGATGAACAAGGTTTAGGATATATAATTGTTAAAGGAGACCCAATGATTGGAGCAAGAAGAGAATTACTCGATCCAACTGAAATGGCTTCTTTCAATGCAGATGTTATTAAAGTTTTAGCTTTAACTGGTGCTTACAGAGTAGTTCAAAATGCTATTGATGCTCTTATTGAAGCAGCTGAAGCTGGTAAAGAATTAGAATTACCAAAAATCATATTAACTGCTGAAAAAGCTGTTGAATCTGCAGGATTCACTAATCCTTATGCAAAAGCAAAAGCTATTGCTGCCTACGAAGCAGCTGGTAAAGTAGCAGACATTGATACTAAAGGTTGTTTCATGGTTCGTGATGCTAACCAATATATACCACTCGTAGCTGCTGCTCATGAGTTAATTGGAACTGCTGCTAAACTCGCAACTGAAGCAAGAGAAATCGAAAAAGCTAATGACTCAGTTTTAAGAACTCCACACGCTGGTGACGGTTCTATTGTTTCAAAAACTAAATTGTTAGATAAACCATCCTAAGTTTATATTAATAATTAGATTTTATTCACCGTTTTAAAAACGGTGTTTCTTTTTTTTATTGTTTCATTAATTTATTGTTTTATACTATATTTTTGGCTATTTCGTTTTATAATGATTTTGATATTTTAATTTTAACTTATATAATTATCAAAATATTATTTTAGAAAATATTATTTTAGATATTAAGTATTTTTTTTAGTATTAAGTATTTTTTTGTTATTAAGGCATTTATTTAGTTATTAAAGTATTCCTTTAGTACTTGGAATTGAATCATGCTCTACTTTACAAGCATCATGCAGTGATTTTGCAAATGCTTTGAATATTGCTTCAGCTTTGTGGTGATCATTTGAACCTTCAGCAGATATATTTAAATTTACCTTTCCTGAACTTGCGAAAGATTCAAAAAAGTGTTTAATCGTATCACTAGTCATATCTCCAATTTTATCATTATTAAATTTGAAATTAGCTTTGAAATAGCTACGTCCACTTATATCAATTGCGACTGTAGCTAAAGAATCATCCATAGGTACTATTGCATGAGACATTCTTTTAATTCCTTTTTTATCTCCAATAGCCTCTAAAAATGCTTTCCCAAGTAAAATTCCAACATCTTCTATTGTATGATGGTCATCTATATCTATATCTCCTATGGCTTGGATATCTAAATCAATCATGCTGTGTTTTGAAAATGATTCAAGCATATGATTAAAGAAATTTATCCCACTATTAATATTGTATTTTCCTTCACCATCTAAATTAATCTTTATTCTAATATCTGTTTCAGATGTTTTTCTTGAAACTTTAGCTAATCTATTTTTCTCCATTTCAACCACTAAATTTTATTATTATTTATTTATTATTTTTTATAAGAGTATTATTCAATAAGAGTATTATTTATATAGAAATTTATTTATAAACTATTATATATTTAGAAATATTACTTAGAAATATTATTAAGAAGTATTATTATATAAGGTATTACTATATTGAAATATTATTAATATATTAATTGTTAAATGCCTAATTTGCTTTTTCCAGATTTTGCTTTTTTAAGTCTTTTTATTTCTTCTTCTTCATTTGGAGCATTTCTTTCTATAGTTATTGCTCCTTCTGGACATTTCGATGCACATAGGGTACACACATGACAGTATTCAAGATTATTTGCATGTGCTGTTTTATTTATTTTCCAGATTTTTTGACCTTTGGGACATATATCTTTGCACTCTCCACAACCAGTACATTTATCTTTATCAACTAATATTTTTAAAATAAAAACACCTCATCATCAATAACTTAAAAGATAAAATATTATTTAATAATAGAATAGTATCTTATTTAATAATAAATTATTATTTAATAGAATACAGACTAATTACTAAAGTAGAAATTACTGAAGTATAATTGTTAAAGTAGTATAATTGCTAAATTAGAATAATTAATAAAATAGATTGATTAATAAAAAGATTAATTATTAAGATAGCATAATACTAAAGTATAATTACTAAAGTTTCAATGTTGCTATGGAAACAGCTTTGAAACCAAGATAAATTTCTTTCCCTAATCTTAACTTGAGATTTTCTTCTGCTGAACGAGTTATGTTTGAATATAAATAAATTCCACCAACATCTGCTTTAACTCTTATCATTTCTCCACTGAGACTTATTTCGACTATTTTCCCTTTTAATATATTTCTAACGCTTGATTCTTGTTCTTCTAACATTATAAATATATTATCATAGCTTATTAGAGCTAAAATCTTGTCTCCAACTTCATATTTTTCATTTAAAGGAATTGTCATATCAAGATCTTTCATCTCAATGTTCATAACCTGTTTTTCTTTGTTCACTGAAATAACTTCAGCTTCAATCTCGTTTACTTCTTTATGGAGTTCCATGATTGCATTAATTTTTTTACATTCTTTTAAAATTAATCTTCCTTCTGAGGTTAATTTTGCACTACCTCCTCCTCCTTTACCTCCTTTTGTAGTTGAAACAACAGCTATTTCTAATGAAGTCTCAATTTTTTCTATATAATTAAGAGATGTTCTATAAGATATTTTTGTTAGTTTAGCTGCTTCTGTAATAGAACCTGTTATGTTTATATAGTTAAGGAGATTAAACTTTTTTTCATTAAGGAGAAAATTTTTATCCCCAACATTTATTTTATATTCTACACCTGCTTTGACTTCTGTCATTAAAATCCTCTCTAACCTAGTTTATTTTTAAATATTTAATATATATCGTTTATATATATTTAATGTTTGTTAAATATCTTAATATTTGTCAATATCTTTAATATTTATCAATATCTTTGTATTTTATAAATACCTTTTAATTATTAATTATATTATATCTCTTTTTATTATATTCTTCTATATTATATTTCTATGTATTATTACTATCTTTATTATTTCTATTATTATTTTCTTTATTGTTTTTAGTATTATCTTAATTATTATTTTTATTATTGATAAAAATTATAAAGACATAGAGTTTATATTGATGAAGATTATATGTGATGATGTATTATAAATAAATAAAATATATAATTGAATATAATATTAATATTAAACAAAATATTATAATGTACAATAATGTACAACAAAGGTTTAAATAGTACCTTAAATAATTTTTAATATAATGATAAATTACACAAGAAACATAATAAGAAATTATAACAAGAATTTATAATAAGAAATTATATCTATGAATATTTTGATAAAATTTACAAATAATATTATTTATGTAAATAATTTATGTAAATGATACTATTCATGAAAAATCCAAATAAATATAATTTAAACAATAGAAAAAGGTGAATTATGTATAAAATAGAATTATCTTCCGATGAAGTACCAAAAAAATGGTATAATATTAATGCAGATCTTCCTTCTGAAATTCCTCCTCCGAAAAATAGTGAAGGTAAAAATCAAATTGAATATCTTCCTAAGATTTTTTCAAAAGGAGTTCTTGAACAAGAATTTTCAACAGAAAGATATATTAATATCCCAGATGAAGTAAGAGAGTTATATATGCGAATGGGTAGACCAAGCCCTTTATTTAGAGCTAAAGGTCTAGAAGATAAGTTAAACACTCCTGCAAAAATATATTTTAAAAGAGAAGATTCTTCTCCAACCGGTAGTCATAAACTAAATAGTGCGATTCCACAGGCATATTATGCAAAAAAAGATGGAATTGAAAGATTGACAACAGAAACAGGCGCTGGACAATGGGGTACTGCTCTTTCACTTGCTTGTTCTCAAGTTGATTTGGATTGTACTGTTTATATGGTTAAAGTATCCTTTGATCAAAAACCTTTCAGAAAAGTCATAATGGGTATCTATGGGGGGGAAGTTCATGCTTCTCCAAGTAAATATACAGAAGTTGGAAGAAAAACTTTAGCTGAAAATCCAGATCATCCAGGGTCTCTTGGAATAGCTATTTCTGAAGCTATTGAAGATGCATTAGATAATGAACATGCATATTACTCAATTGGTAGTGCTTTAAATCATGTAATGTTACATCAAACAATCATAGGTCAAGAAGTTAAAACACAATTAGAGATTGCTGAAGAAGAACCTGATGTAATGATTGGATGTGTTGGTGGTGGAAGTAACTTTGCAGGATTTACATTTCCTTTTATTAAAGATAAAATTGATGGTAATAGTGATTGTGAGTTTATAGGTGTTGAGCCTAGTTCTTGTCCTACTTTGACTGAAGGTCAATATGATTTTGATTTTGGAGATACGACTGGTTTAACTCCTCTTATTAAAATGTTCACATTAGGGCATGATTTTGTAGCTCCTTCTGTACATGCAGGTGGACTTAGATATCATGGTATGTCTCCTCAGGTTTCTTTACTTAAAAAAGAAGGATTCATTGATGCTAGATCTGCTACTCAGAAGGAAGTTTTCAAGGCAGGTGTCTTATTTGCTAAATCTGAGGGTATTGTACCTGCACCAGAATCTACTCATGCTATTAAAGTTGCTATTGATGAAGCTAAAAAATGTAAAGAAACTGGAGAAGAAAAAACAATTGTTTTTAATTTATCTGGGCATGGTTTACTTGATCTTGTAGGATATGATAAATTTCTTTCTAATCAGTTATCTTCTGATAATTGAGTAAATTGATTAGCTAAAAATATATTATGTTTAATATAATCTCTTTATATTTCTTTTAGGTGTCTATTTTTCTTTTATTCTTTTTATTCTTTTTATTTTTCTTTTATTTTTCTTTTTTGCTACTTTTTACTATTTTTATACTTAATTTCTTATTTAATTAATTCATTATATTTTTTAATTTATTTATAATAAATTTGATTTTTGTTGTTATATTGATTAATATTTCATTCTTTTTCCTATGTATTATATATTTTATTGTTGAAAATTATAAATATTGCTTAATTTCTAATTATTTTACATATCGGTGAATTATAATAAGTTTTATATACCTTAAAATTAATATAGCTGTAGGTATAAGGTTTCCGTTTTCCTTATATTCATAAAATAATTTTTATTATTTTATTGTTCTATTTTGTTTTATTTAGGATTTAAATTAGAATATTTGTTTATTAATAAATTAATCTATATAAGAGGTTTTTTATGGAAGGAATACTAAATGCAGGGGATACTTCATGGGTCCTTATTTCTACTATCTTAGTACTTTTAATGAGTATCCCAGGGATTGCTTTTTTTTATGGTGGCTTAGCTAAAAAGAAAAATGTTTTAAATACTATGTTTTTAACTTTAATTGCTTTTTCAATAGTAACAATAATTTGGATAGCTTTTGGTTATGAGCTTGGCTTTGGAAATTCTATTTCAGGTTTTATTGGATACCCTACAAGTATAATGTTACATGATGTTGGAATAAATTCAATAACAGGCACAATACCTACATATGTTTATATAGCTTTTCAACTAACCTTTGCAGGGTTGACAGCAGCTCTTATTTCAGGAGCTATTGTTGGAAGAATGAAATTTTCAGCATGGATTGTTTTTGTAGTGCTTTGGACAATTGGTGTTTACATTCCTATCACACACTGGGTTTGGGGTGGTGGATGGCTAATGAACATGGGAGTTATTGATTTTGCTGGAGGAACAGTTGTTGAAATATGTTCTGGTCTTTCTGCATTAGCATTAGCTTTTATCATTGGAAGAAGAAAAGACAGGTCTCTCTTGCCACACAATTTGGGATACACCGTATTGGGTGCAGGATTTCTATGGTTTGGATGGTTAGGTTTTAATGGAGGTTCTGCTTTAACTGCTGGAGGTCTTGCTGCATCAGCTTTATTAGTTAGTAACTTAGGAGCTGCAGTAGGTCTTTTAACATGGGTTTGTATTGATATTTGGAGAGAAGGAAAACCAACTGTACTTGGTGCTATTTCTGGTGCTATTTCTGCTCTTGTTGCTATGACTCCTGCTGCAGGATTTGTAAATGCTGATGGAGCAGTTATAATTGGATTTTTTGCAGCAATTTTATCATACATAGCTATTAGTTATATTAAACCGAAATTTGATTATGATGATGCTTTAGATGTTTTTGGAATACATGGAGTATCGGGTATTTGGGGAACTATAGCCACAGGAATTTTTGCAGTAGTTGCTGTTGGAGGTGTTTCAGGATTAATTGAAGGTAATGCTAATCAACTTTTAATTCAATTAATTGCTACGGTTTCTACAATGGCTTATGCATTTGTAATAACATTGATAATAGGCAAATTCATTGATTGGACAATTGGTCTTAGAGTATCTGAAAAAGAAGAAATAGAAGGTTTGGATACCCATATCCATGAAGAATCTGGTTATAGATTATAAAACTTTATCATTTTACAAAAATTTAGAATATAATATATATTAATAAAAGTCAAGATTTAATTAAATAAAAAATTAATTAAAATCAAAGATTAATTAAATTATATGAATAATGAGGTATAATATAATTTTGTTTGAAATATTTTTTATTTGAAATATGGTTTATATTAATATATAAATTTATCAATATTATTAGAGGTTTCTAAAATGAAAAAAATTGTAGCTATTATTCGTCAGGAAAAATTAGAAGATGTTAAAAATGCCCTTGTCGAAGTTGGTTGTCAAGGAATGAATTTAGCTGAAGTTAAAGGAAAAGGAAGACAAAGAGGGCTAAAAGAGTATTATAGAGGTCATAATTATTGTATAGAATTTCTTCCAAAAACAAAATTAGAGATAGTTGTTAATGATAATCAAGTTGAGGAGGTTGTAGATGCTATTATTAAAAGTGGTCGAACAGGGGAAATTGGAGATGGAAAAATATTTATTTCTAATATTGAAGAGGTTATAAGAATAAGAACTGGTGAAAGAGGAGAAAAAGCAGTTTAATGCCCAGCATTAATTATTTTTACTCTTTTTAAATATTTTATTAGTTTTAAACATTTTATTAGTTTAAATATTTAAATTTAAATATTTTATTAATTTTTAACTATTTTCAATGATTTTTCAATGTTTTGAATGTTTATTAACTTAGTATGATTTTAAGATAAACTCTTTTAGCTTTTTAGAAATATTTTCATGATAAGTTGCAGATTGTTTTGCTTTTTTAAAGGCAAGTTCTTTGTTTTTAAATTCCTGTTTTAAATTTTCACATTCTTGTTTTAACTTATCATATTCTTCTTTAAGTATTGATACTTCTTTTTTTTGCGAATATTGGAGTGTTTTTATACTATACTTTAAATCTTTTATATATGAGTCTAAAAATTCTATTTTTTCCTTTAAATCCTCTTTATCTTTTTTTAGATCTTCGTTTTCCTGATTTAATCTATTTAAATCTTTATTTTTCTCTAGAATTTTTATTTTATCTAAATTAGTAGGTTTTTCTGAAAATATACAATTTTCTAGTTCTTGATCATTAGTTTTTGCTTCATATTTTTTGAGTTTTTTCTCAAGAGAACTATTTTCCACTTTTAATTTTTCTATATTAGTTTTAATATTATAGATTGTATCATTATTTTTTTCTATTGTAGATTTTAAAGTATCGTTATCTTCGCTTAATTTATTATTTTTTAGTTTCAACTTGTTTATTTCCTCAGAACTTCTTTCAATTTCATTCATATATTTTGATGGAATAATGAGTACAACTTCATCATTTTCAAATATATTATCTTCTTTGGGCACTGTTATTTGAACTTGTTCTGTTTGGTATTTCTTTTTTTTACCATTTTTTAGAGTTCTGTTATATTCTCTAGAATATTTTTTAACGATAGCTCTTATAAATTCCATAAGAATCCTCAATATAAATTCTACTAAATAAATATATTATATTATATAATTATATTATATATTTTTAATATAATTATTTTTAATATAATTATATATTATTATATTATTTATTTTATTATTATCGTTTATTTATCTTTTTATTATTTTTATTTTATTATTTTTATATTATTATTTTTCATCCCTATTTTTTATATCATTATTTTTATATTATTATTTTTCATCTCTATTTTTTATATCATTATTTTTGTATTATTTATCTCATTTTTAACCTTAATTATTTTATTATTATGTATAATTAATTCATTGATATTGTTAAGATATTTTTGTTAATTTATGAACAATTATATTTATAATGAAATTAATAATAATAATATCGATTGATTATCCCAATTAGAGTATTAAATAATAATACAATGTTATTTTAGTGGTTTAATTTAAGAGATAATCTAAAGGTGAAATAGCTTAAATAATACAATATATTTTAATATTTAGGATAAAACTTTTAACTCAAAATTTAAATTTGGGTTAAGTTTGGGAGGCTTTATTCATGTTTATTGTAGGAATTTGTGGAAGTCCAAGAAAAAAAGCTACTGAGTATGTTCTTGATAAATCTTTAGAGGATTTAAAAGAACAAGGCTTTGAAACTGAAATGTTTACTGTACGGGGCAAAGAAATAAATCCTTGTCGGCACTGTGATTATTGCTTAAAAAAGAAAGAATGTGTAATGAAGGATGACATGTTTGATGTTTATGATTTGCTTAGAAAAGCAGATGGAATTATACTTGCAAGTCCAATGTATAATGGATCAATTTCATCACAAATTAAAGCTGTAATGGATAGATGCCGAGCTCTTGGTGCTGAAGATATTAATTTACTTAAAGGTAAAATAGGCATGTCAATCGCTGTTGGAGGTGACAGGGCTGGAGGGCAAGAATTAGCTATTCAGCAGATTAACACTTATTATATTTTAAGTGGAATAATTCCTGTAAGTGGAGGTCCTTTTGGAGCTAATCTTGGAGCTACGCTATGGTCACAAGATACACTGGAAGGGGTAAAAAAAGACGAATATGGTTTTAAAACTTTGAATAAGACTTTAAAACGATTTGTTGAATTTTTAAATAATTATAGACAATAACATTATAAACAAATTATAGACAATAATAGTATAAACAATATTAAGAAATATAATAATATTAAGAAATATTATATAAATTTAATAAGAGAATATTAATAAAAATATTGTAAATAAAATAAGGAGTATTTTTATTATTTTTTATCTCATTATTTATTTTTATTTCATTTTATTATTTATCTTTTTTTCTTTATTTTTTAAATAATTATATGAATCTCTAATAATTATATGAATCTTTCAATTACTTTTAAAACTTTATTAATTATATTGGATAATGGTCCAAATTTATGAGAAAATCTACGAATAGCATTTATATCTTCTTCAGAAAATGATCTTAGAAGTATTAAGAATACTAAATAAATTATTGGGCATGCTATTATTCCTAATATTAATCCAAGCACTGTATTTGGAATAATTAAAATAATTAAACCCATTAATAATGATGATATAACAACTTTTCCAATAAAGGAAATAGGGGCTTTTGTATTTGTTAAACTAAAGCTCATTTTTAATATAGGTATCATGATTAAAAAACATGCTATTGTAGTTGCAATAGCTCCACCAACAATTCCATAAATTGGAACCATTAGCCAATTAAGAATAAATGTTGCAATTGCCCCTGTTACTAAGACATACATTGGAATTCTTGGGTTTCCAATACCTTGAACAATACTTGAAGAAATTGCAAACAGTGAATAAAATGTCATTCCTATAACAAGAATACTTAAAGCAGGAGCTGCATCTAAAAATTTTGGAAATGTAATTTGAAGTATTGGAGTTGAAAATAATGATATTCCAATACACATAGGGATAACAATTAACATTGAGTATTTATATGATTGTGAAACATACTTACTAAGCAAATTTTGATTTTTTGTACTGAATGCAGCTGAAACTGCAGGTAATATTGTTGTTGCAAGTGAAGTTGAAATTATCAAAGGGAATCTAGAAATTGGATCTGCAGCACCAAAATACCCTGTAAATGTATCTCCCAATAATTTAGCTATAACAAAAGTAGATATTGCAAAAATAAGCATTTCAGCTAATGCAGTTATAGTCACTGGAACAGCAAAGAATATCATCTTCTTAGCTAACTTTAACTCTTCATAAATTGAAAATTTATATTCCACTTCTGGCTTAGGGACATATTTCCACATATATTTCTGAAATATAATAATAGATAGTATTGCTGAAGCTGCAAAGCCTATTACAGAACCCATCACTGCTCCAAATGCAGAATATCCTAATAAGACTAATAAAGTAGCAAAAATTATCATAGAAATTTGTTCTGTAGCTCGGGTAGCTAAAATATATTCCATTTTGATAACACCTTGGAAAGCACCTCTAAATGCTCCTACGATGACACTAAATGGAACTATGAAACCTACTGCTTGTAATGGATATAAAAGTCCTGGCATTTTTGGGTTTAAAGCTGCTAAATAAGGAGCTATAAAAAAAACCATTAGAAAACCAAATAAAATTCCAAGAAAGAGCATTATTTTTAGCGATGTGTATATTGTTTGTCTTGCAAGGGCTCTTTCATCAATAGCTGTATATTCTGCCACATACTTAGCTATAGCTGGAGGCAACCCTCCTGCAGATAATACTTGAAGAATACCTTGAAATTGTAATGTATAACTTAATATTCCATAAGAGGAGGGTCCTAAAAGCTGTCCCATTAAAAATCGATATACGAATCCTCCAACACGAAATATGATATTACCTATTAGTATTAAAATGCTTCCTCTTGCTAGCCTATTACTCATCACATCACCAAGATATAATATAAGATATAAATATAAAATGAAATTTAAGATATAATGTATAAAATTTAAGATATAAAATATAAGATAAGTATAAATTATAATATTATTTTTAATTTGATTACTATTTAGTTTATTATTGTTTTACTTCATATTTAACTTAAGTTCAATATGTATTTTTATTTTATTATTTTTACACATTTTATAATTCATAATCATTTAATTTCATAACCATTTTATAATTAATTTTATAGTTATATTTTGAATTCTAAATTAAATATTTAAAATTAAATATTTAATATTAGTATATTTTTAATATTTTTAATAAAAAATATTTTTAATATTTTTTAATATTTTTCTCATTGAATTTTTCATTGAATAATATAGAATATATAAATAATTTTAAATTTTTATAATTGAATAGTTTTAAATATTTTTAAATACAATTATTTTTATGAAAATTTTAGCAATTGACATTGGTGCAGGAACTCAAGATATATTATTTTATGATGATGAAAAAGAACTTGAAAATTCTATAAAATTAGTTCTACCTTCTCCACCTATAATAATTGTTGAAAAAATTAAGGAACAAACAGCTAAAGGAAATAATATTTACTTTGATGGAACTATAATGGGTGGGGGGAAAATCAAAAATGCTATTATTGCTCATATAAAAAATGGCTATAAAGTAGCTATGGAAAAACACCCTGCTCGGACTATAAAAGATGATTTGAAAGTAGTTGAGGATTTAGGGGTTGAAATTGTTGATAGTGGTAGCTTTTTAAAAGATTCAAAATATTCAAATTATTATAAAATAAGCTTAATAGATGTTAATATTGAACAAATAACTTCAACAATTTCAGAATATGATATAAACTTCAAATTTGATAAAATTGCAGTCGCTGCTCAAGATCATGGTTTTAGTGAGAAAATGGGTGATAGAGATTTTAGATTTGAAAAAATTAGGGAAAAGTTAAGTTATCCTATGCCTGTTGAAGAATTTGCTTTTGATGGTAATGTTCCTGATTATTTTTCTCGAATGAAAGCTATTGAAGAATCTCTTTTTGGTTTAAATCCAATTATTATGGATTCAAAATTTGCTTCTATTTGTGGGGCTTGTTTTGATCCTGAGATTTCTCATTTAAACAGTTTTGTTGTTATGGATATTGGTAATGGTCATACAATGGCTGCTTCTATTGAAGATGGAAAAATTCAAGGTGTTTTTGAGCATCATACTTCTAGTTTATCTCCAGAAAAAATAGAAAGACTTGTCCAAAGACTTGTTGAGGGAACTATAACTCATAAAGAGGTTCATGATGATTATGGTCATGGTGCACATGTAGTTAATCCTATTTCAACTCTTGAAAAGGTTGTTGTTACTGGACCTAAGCGAAAAATCATTGAAAAAACAAATTTAGCTTATTATAATGCTTCTCCTGGTGGAGATGTCATGATGACTGGTCCTGTTGGTTTGATTAAAGCTGTTGAATATTTAAAAAATTAATATTATTACAAATAATAATTAAAAACTAAAATAAAATAATATATATTTTTTTTGATAGAATGAAATTAGATCCTCATATTCATAGTTGTTATTCTGGAGATGCCAGGTCTAGTCCTAAAAGCATTATAAATCAAGCTAGAAAGATAAAGTTAGATATTATAGCTATAAGTGATCATGATACTATTAAAGGTTCTAGAATAGCTTCTGAAATATCAAAAAATTTTGATGATATTCTTGTTGTGCCTTCTATTGAAATTAGCTCTTCTGAAGGCCATATTCTTGGTTTTGGAGTAGATGCTGTGATTGAAAAGGGTCTTTCTCCTGAGGAAACTGTGGAAAAAATCCATGATGAAGGTGGAATAGCTATTATACCTCATCCATTTTCTTCTTATAGGAGTGGCCTTTTTTTTAAAAATGAAAAAACTTTTAAAAGTTTACTGGGGGATTATAAACTTAATAATAGCTTAGTCAGGGGCGTTGAAGTTTTAAATGCTAGATATATCATTGGATACTCTAATTATAGGTCTAATAAAGTTGCTAATAAATATAATTTAGCTAAGATTGGTTCTAGTGATTCTCATTTTATTGAATCAGTTGGTAATTGTTATACTGAAATTATTGATATTGATAATGAACCTACTGTTGATGATGTTATTGATTCTATTAAACCAAATAATACTATTGCTAGAGGTAAAAGGACTTCTAATTATTTAATTGCTAAGGAAGTATTTAACAAAAAAATAAGGAGAATTTATTAGTTATATTTATTTTTAACTTTATTTAAAATAATAATTATTTAATATAATAATTATTTATATATTTATGGATGATAAAATGTCTATTGAATCCTCTTTTATCAATTTTTTATCAATTTATTTTTTTTCAGGATATACTATATTTAACACAATTGTTTATGGGATAATTCTTGTTCTTGTTCTTTTCATGATTATTAAAATTTTTAAAAATTATAAAATCAACCCCACTGATCTTATAATTCCATTAATACCTTTTATTTTTCTGGGGTCTAGTGTAAGAGCTTTAGTTGATAATGGAATATATCCTTACAATTGGTTTTTAATAACTCCAGGAATTTACTTTATTGTAGCTGGTATTGTAGTGCTATCTCTTTTTTTAGGAATATTTATTCAGAAAAAAACTAATTTTGATTTTAAATACACATTATTCTTCATTGGATTAATTTTAGCTATTATTAATTTAATCAATATTCAAAGTATTAATTTAATAGCTTTTAGTCAAGTTATCTTATCTTGGTTAGTGATGACTGTTATTTTTATAATTGTTGGTATATTTTGGGATCTTTTTACTTTAAGTTCTTATGATGGTAAAATAAATCTATCAATCATATCTGCTCATTTGTTTGATGCATCTTCTACTTTCATTGCTGTAGATTATTATGGCTATTTTGAACAACATGTCCTTCCTGGATCAATATATAATCTAGCTGGAACAGCAATTACCATGTTTCCACTAAAAATAATTGTTATATGTATCTCTTTGTATATCATTGATAAATATGTTGATGATGAGATTTTATCTGGAACTTTGAAATTAGCTATTTTTATACTAGGATTAGCTCCAGGAGTTAGAAATTTTTTAAGTTTAGCTATTGGAACTTGGATTTAGTATTGGATATTTAACTTAATTTATATTATTTTTAATTTAAATATTTTAATTTAAATTTTTCAATTTAAATTTTTCATGCCTATTTATCTTCTTAAAATTTTTATACTATTAAGAACAGATTTTATAATGTTATATTTTTTTATCAATTATTCCTGATATTAAATATAACTAGAAGAATATTCAATATAGAGGAATCAAATAGAGGAATCAAAGTGGAAATAAACGATTTAAAAATTCCAAAGAGTGATATTACCCTTCCAAAAAAGGTTAAAATTTTTGATACAACTCTTAGGGATGGAGAACAAGCTCCAGGAGTAGCGCTGACTACTGATGAAAAAATACAAATAGCTCAGAAGTTAGACAATCTTGGAATAAATACTATCGAATATGGATTTCCAGCTGTTTCTGAAGGAGAGCGGAAATCGGCTAAATTAATAAATGATTTGGGTTTGAATGCAAATATTTGTGGTTTAGCTAGAGTATTGAAAAATGATATTGATGCTTTGTTGGATTGTGATTTAAGCTATATGCACACTTTTATTGGAACTTCTCCTCTTCATAGAGATTTTAAACTTAAAATGTCAAAAGAAGAGATTGTAGATAAAGCTTCTTCTGCTATTGAATATGCTAAAGATCATGGTATAACTGTAGAATTTTCTGCTGAAGATTCAACTAGAACAGAATTTGATTATCTTGTCGATGTTTATAAAGCTGTGGAAGATGCAGGTGCAGATTTAATCAATGTTCCAGATACTGTTGGTGTTTTAGTTCCAACTACTTCTAGGAAATTAATTTCTAATCTTAAAAATGAGCTTTCATTACCAATAAGTGTTCATTTTCATAATGATTTTGGTTTAGCTGTTGCTAATTCTCTTGTTGCTATTGAATCTGGAGCAGAACAAGCTCATGTAACTGTAAATGGAATTGGAGAACGAGGAGGTAATGCTTCTTTAGAAGAGCTTGTTGTTACATTAAAAGTTGCTTATGGTCTTGATTTAGATATTGACACTACACAATTATACAACTTGTCTGATTTTGTTTCAAGAGTTACTGGTATAAAAATGCCTCCTAATAAGCCTATTGTTGGTGAAAATGCTTTTGCTCATGAATCTGGTATTCATGTTCATGGTGTTTTGGAAAATGCAGCTACTTATGAACCTATTGCTCCTGAACTTGTTGGTCACACTAGAAAAATAGCTTTAGGTAAACATACTGGTGCAAATGCACTTAAAGCAAAATTAACAGAATATGATATTAAAATGGATGAAGAACAGTTTTGTACTGTTTATGATCAAGTAAAAGGACTTGGTGATAAAGGTAAATCTATAACTGATGCTGATTTGAAAGCTATCGCTGTAACAGTTCTTGGAAAAGCTAAAGAAGAAGCTGTTAAATTGATAGGTTTATCTGTTAGTTCTGGTTCTGGAAAAACGGTTTCACCAACTGCAACTGTTAAGTTAATGATTAACGGTGAAGAAAAAGAAACTTCTTCTATTGGTGTTGGTCCGGTTGATG
Organism: Methanobrevibacter arboriphilus JCM 13429 = DSM 1125; assembly: GCF_002072215.1. Lineage (NCBI taxonomy): Archaea > Methanobacteriati > Methanobacteriota > Methanobacteria > Methanobacteriales > Methanobacteriaceae > Methanobrevibacter > Methanobrevibacter arboriphilus. The sequence goes on along the minus strand of NZ_JXMW01000012.1, from coordinate 40,160 downwards.
CAGCATTGAATGCTATTCAAATTCTTGTTAAAGGAACTACTAATATACAGCTTGAAGAATATCATATAGAAGCTATTACTGGTGGAACTGATGCTTTAGCTGAAGTTTTTGTTATTACTTCTGACGAAGAAGATAATAAGGCTACTGGGCGAGCTACTCGTGAAGATGTTATTATGGCTAGTGTCGATGCAGTTTTAAATTCAATTAACAAAATTTTAATGATAAAAGAGGCTAAATAACAGTATAAATGAATTTTTTTTATTTTTTATTTTTATCATTTTTAACTTTTTATTTTATTTCATTTTCTTTATTTTTCATTTTTTGATTTAATTGTTGCATCTTTTTTTGTTGTATTCTTTTTAGTATTATTTCTACTTTTATTTAGATTTATTCTTAATTTTTATTAATTTTTTAGTATTACCTTTTTTAAAAGTTGTTTTGATATTTTTCTTTTAAAATTTTTATAATAATAATTTTTTTTAAGTGAATTTAATACTAAAAATTTAGTATTTTTTAAAAAATGTTTTTAAAAGATATTAAAAACATAAATTATATAATATGGTTAAATAATATATTATTACATAGTATCGGAGGTCATTAATATGCCAGAAGAAAATATTGTATACATTGGAAATAAACCAGTAATGAATTATGTACTAGCAGTAGTAACTCAGATGAACAGTGGCGTATCCGAAGTTGTTCTGAAAGCAAGAGGAAGGGCTATTAGCAGAGCGGTTGATGTGGCTGAAATAGTTAGAAACCGTTTTATACCAGATATGGATGTTGAGAGTATAGATATTTGTACTGAAGAAATTGTTGGAAACGATGGTGTTTCAACCAATGTTTCTACTATAGAGATACATCTTAAAAAAGATAATTAAGGCTTTAGCTTTTTTTATCTTATTTTTATATTGTATTGATTTTTCTAATTTTTTATTATAATTTTTATTAGTATTTTTATTCTAATATTTTTTAACTATTTTCTCATTAATGATAATTGTCCTATTTAGTATTAAAATAAGGAATATTTGTATTAAAAAGTGAGCATTCATTCGAAAAATTTATATTGTTGAAATTTTAGATATTATGTATCAGATATTATGTATCTAATATATAATTATTAAATGATTATTTAATATTATATAATTATTTAATATTATTATTTAAGAGACTCATGTTTAAAGATTTAAGATTTCAATGTTTAAAAAAGTTTTATTTATATTTAAAAATGATATTAAAACTATATTTACTAATCCTGTAGTTTTTATAGTTTTAGTAGCTATAATAATTATACCTTCTTTTTATGCATTGGCTAATATTGATGCTTTTTGGAATCCTTATGGAAATACCGATAATCTAAAAATAGCTGTTGTAAATCAGGATTTAGGATGTTCTACAGCTAATGGAACTTTTAATATAGGAAATATGCTAGTTAATGAATTAAAAAATAATAAAAACTTTCATTGGGAATTTGTAAATTATCAAGAAGGCTTTGATGGATTAAATAAAGAAGAGTATTATGGAATGATTATAATTCCTCCTAATTTTAGTAAAAATATATTTTCAATTGAAAGTTTAAACCCTAATACTTCAGAGATAACTTTTATAACTAATAATAAGATGAATCCTGTTGGTTCAAGAATAAGTTCTACTGGTGTTACTCTTACTCAATATAAGATTAATGAAGAGATTACCAAGATTATAGATGATATAATATTTAGTAAGTTGTATAATATAGGGGAGATAGCTAAAGAAAATGAAGGGAAGTTTTATTCCCTTAAATCTTTTTTAAATAATTTGAATGCTAAATCTGGAACTATTGGCTCATATTTAAATGTTGGTAAAGAAGAAATGGGCGATGTTAGTAAAATCTGGTCTACTATTTATAAAAATTTACCTCAGCTTAAGAAGGATTCTGATATTTTAAGATCTGATTATGATAAGTTATATAATCAGATTTCTTCTAATCCTCAAAAAGCCTTGAATACTATACATGACATGGAAGCTATGGATAAAGAGATCATTGAAATTTTGAGTTTTGCTGATGCTTTTTTAAATAATTTATATAATCTAACAAAAGATGAAAAATTAAAACCTATTATAAATGATCTTGAAAAGGATTTAGCTATTGCAAAAGAGTTATTGATTATATTAGAAGATATTGAAAAAAATATTGATGATGTTGATCATAATAAAGGTAACTTTCATAAGCTTAAAAATCTTATAGATAAGTTGGATGATTCTGTTGATAATCTTTATAAAAATAAGGAAACAATTAATAATAAGATTAAAACTGCTTTAAAAGAGATTGATTATGCGAATTCAAATTGGCCAATAGCTAAAAAGTATATTGAGGAAGCTACAAATAAAATTAATAGTATAGATTATAATAAGTTAACTGATCTTTCCAATGCAAATTTAACCAGTATTAATAATTATTTCCAAAGCCCTGTTAAGCTTAAAGAAAAAAATTTATATCCTAATCATACTTATGGTGAGGAGATAGCTCCATTTTATATATGTTTAGCATTGTGGGTAGGCTGTATTATGACTACAGCAATGTTAAGTACAAGATTTAGATCAAATTCACGAACTCTATTAGATAAAAATAAATATTTTAAAAATAGGTCTATTAATTCTCAAATTAACATAAATAACCTTCAAAATGATTATATTGGTATTTATTTTGGGAAAATGGGCTTTTTTTTGATAATCGGTTTATTACAATCTGTAGTTATCATAGTAGGGTTGTTACTATTGGGTTTAAATGTAAGTTCTGAGTTTTTATTCATAATTACTACATTTTATATAGGGCTGTGTTTTATGATATTTTGCTATTCTCTTGTATCTGCTTTTGGAGATTTGGGGAAAGCTCTTGCGATTCTTTTACTTGTTTTTCAAGTTCCTGCAACAGGGGGAACATATGCAATACAACTTTTACCAAAATTTTTCCAATCAATATATAATTTTTTACCTTTAACTTATGGTATTGGTGCACTTAAAGAAGTTATTATAGGTGTTTATTGGAGTAATTATTTCTTTGACATTTCTGTCTTATTATTATATCCGATTTTAGGAATTATTATTGCATTATTAGTAAAAGGAAAGTTAGATAAAACTATTAGGTATATGGAAAGCAAGTTAAATGATACTGGATTGTTTTAATATTTTCAATGTTTATTGAGCGTATATATAATTAGTGTATATTTTCTATTATTATATATTAGTTTATTAGCGATAATCAATAGTGTATTGATTATCTATATATTATTAACTTGACTATTTTTCCTAATAATCGATAATACCACTTATCCATAGATTTACTAACATTTTTTAACTCTTCAATAATAGCTATTTCTTGAGGGCATTTTTTCTCACAGACTCCACATTGAGTACACTTATATGCTGCTGATTTATCTTCAGTAGCATTTACATACATTACTTGTGGCTTAAATCCTCCAAACATTGATTTATCATTGTAAGATGAAAAACAAGTAGGTATATCAACTCCTTGGGGGCATGGCATACAATAGGCACAGTTAGTACATTCAACCTTTATTTTACTTTTAAACTCTTCTTTAACTTTTTCTAACATTTGTTTTTCTTTTAAACTAAGTGAATTTGGACTAGATTCTGATGCAGCATTTATATTTTCTTCAATGATTTTATCATCATTCATTCCAGATAAAACTACCTTAATAGCTGGATTATCCCAAACCCATCTTAATCCCCATTCTCCAGGAGACCTTTTAACATTGAAATTTTCAATAATTTTTTTTGCTTTTTTTGGTAATTTTTCAACTAACATTCCTCCTCTTAGAGGTTCCATTGCAATTACTCCAATGTTTTTTGATGCAGCATAATTTAATCCTTCAGTTCCTGCTTGATAATGTTCATCTATATAATTATATTGTATCATACAGAATTCCCAGCCATAATCATCGATTATTTTTTTAAATTCATGTAAGTTGCCATGAAATGAAAAACCAAAGTTTATTATCCTTCCTTTCTTTTTTTCAGAGTTTATAAAATCTAAAATTCCAAGATTTTTAAGATTTTCCCATTCTTCAAATTTTATAAGATTATGTATTAAGTAGTAATCTATATAATCAGTTTGTAGCCTTTTTAGTTGATTTTCAAAAATTTCATCCATTTTTTCTCTAGTTTTGATAGTCTGAACAGGGATTTTTGTTGCAATTTTAACTTTTTCTCTACAATTATTTGATTTTAAAATCTTTCCAAGAGTTTCTTCACTTTTAGGATATAAATATGCAGTATCGAAATAATTAACGCCTTTTTCAATAGCGGTGATGATCTGTTTTTCTGTTTTTTCATAATCAATTGATTGATTTTTCTTTGGAAATCTCATACATCCATATCCTAAAACAGATAATTTGTCTTCATTTTTTTCTATTTTCCGATACTTCATGTTAATTCTCCTTATATTATTTATAATTAAAAATAAATTTTAAAATAAAAAATAGAGTTAATAATTATAAAGTTTAATTTCTATTTTTAGTTTTTTATTTTCTTCTTCTTTTTATAAAAGTTATTAAACCTATTATTACAGCTAAAACAACTATTATAACAATTATAGTATAGTATACAAATACAGAAATTGGTGTATTTAATTTATCTCCATCTAATGAATATAAATATCCATCATTACCTGCAAAAAATATTACATCACCGTATATTACTGAAGAAGAAGTTATTGGGGAATTAAATAGATAAATTCCAGGATTATAGGTTAATTCTGGGTTTCCAGTATATTTATTTAAGATATATTGAGTTCCATCATTTGATCCAAAAACAACTTTATCTTCGTATATAGCAGGTGTAGTTCTAACATCTTCTCCTGTTTTATATGCCCATTTAAAAGTACCATCTCTAGTATCTAAACATGTTAAATTATCACTATCTGAACCAACATACAAATTATTGTTTCTTAAATCTAATGATGCAGATGAATTGACTTTATTTCCCAAGTCATATTTCCAAGCAAGGCTTCCATCTGACCCATTTAAACTATAGATTGTTCCATCAAGAGAACCTATATATACTTTACCGTTTCCATAGTTAGGTGAAGCTACTACTTGATCTCCAGTAGTGTAGTTCCATATTTGGCTTCCATCATTTCCATTTAGTGCGAAAATTACTCCATTTGTAGAACCAACATAGACAGTTCCATCAACATATGTTGGTGAAGATTTTACCTTTCCTCCTATTTCTTTTTCCCATAGCTTAGATCCATCTCTTGTATTTAAAGCATAAACTTTACCATTATCTGCTCCAAAATAAATAGTATCATTGGTTAATGTTGCGGTAGATTCAATTGGTTTTGAAACCTCAAATTTCCAAGATAGTTTTTTATTTTCAATGTTATAATTATACATATATCCTTTATTATTATCTACATTTGCACCTATAAATAGATTATCTCCTTTAACAACTGGAGATGCTTGGACACTTCCATTTAATTGATATTTCCAGTTTGTATCACCATTTTCCATATTTATAGCTTCAAGTAATCCATTTTCAGATGCTAGATATATTATTTTATCTTGTATAGCTGGAGAAGATAATATAGGATTATTCATACTATGTATCCATAAATTTGAAACAAAATCACCTGCTTCTTCTATAAAGCCAGTATGTTCAACGTTTTCTTGAAACATTGTCCAATTATTATTAGCTCCTGCAATAGGATTTATAAAAATAGCAAGAATAGCCATTACTATTAAAATTTTTTTAAAATTATTTGTCATCGATTTTGACATTAAATCACCAAGTAATAATTAAATTACTAATAATTAAATTAGTAATAATTAAATCAATAATTAAATTAATATTTAATCAATATTTAATTAATATTTAATTAATATTTAAATCAACATTTAAATCAGTATTTTTATTATTATATTTTTTAACCTCTATTATACATCTCTGTCGAATCTTATAACTCCTGCAACAAAGAAAAATACTAAAAATCCTAGAAGGACTAAGAGATCAATCCATATATCTCCTATTCCTGCTCCTTTAATCATTACTCCTCTCATAGCATCATTTAAATAAGTTAATGGGAATAAATAAGCTATCTTTTGGAAAATCCATGGCATAGTTTCTATTGGATAGAATACCCCTGATACGAACATCATTGGCATAGTGAAAGGCATTACAATCTGTGTATAATCTTCTTGTGTTTGTGTAGTTGCAGAAATCATTATTCCAAACCCAACAAATGTTAATGCTCCAAGTATGAGCACCCCTATAGCTAAGAAAATATTTCCATTTATCGTTATACCAAAAAGTAGAATCGCGGCTGCCAGCAGTATTAGAGCTTTAGCAATTTCTATTATTAGTTTTGAAAATATTTTTCCACCTACAACAGTTGTGATACTTGTAGGAGTCATAAATAATCTTGCTAATTCTCCTGTTTCTCTCTCACCTGCAATAGATTGCCCCATACCCATCATACATGACATCATAACTGTCATAGCTAAAACTGCTGGAACTAAAAAGTCAATATATGCAATATCTCCATATATTCTGTTTATTTGTAAGTTTATAGAATTTATTATTCCATTAACATTTGATGAAATTGAATTATCTGCTTCTGAGCTATCTACTGTTGAATTATCTGCTGCTAAACTGTTTGTTGTACTGGTTGCTCCATTATCATTTGTAGAACTACTTTGAGGACTCATTGCAGTATTTTGAACTTCTAAACTAGCTAATTTCTCAGCACCTATTTGTGCACTTAGCTGACTAAATAATCCTTGTGTAGCTGGAACTATGGCTTGGGAAGCTATTTGGTCTGATGAATCTAGATAAAGTACTACCATTTTACTTTGATCCGTGCTAGTATCATCATAATTTGGCGGCAGTATTATAGCTGCCTTCACCTCTCCGTTATTTACCATCTCCTTTGCTAAATTCACATTTGAAGTAATATTTTTTACTTCAAAAAGAGACATATTTTTAACTGCCATAAGTGTCTGGTCTGTCATTTCTCCATGACTTTGATCTACAACAGCTATAGGAACATTTTCTATAGTTCCTCCCATACCATAACCAAACAATACTATCATTATTATTGGGAAAAGAAACATTGATACTAATCGTGGTTTATGTCTCCAAAGGGATAAAAGATCCTTTTTAAGCATCCACATAAATTTTTTTCCTTCCATATATTCTCAACTCTTGTTATAATTATTATTTTTGATTATCTGTAGTTATTATATTTATTATCATCTTTATTTATTTATCAGTGTATTATTCATCAATTATATTTATATTAGTTTTATCAACAGCTTTTTTACTAGTAACATCTACAAAAACATCTTCCAAGGAAGGATCTCTAGTATTAATTGATTTTATATTACCATCATCCTTAATAACGATTGCAATAACATTACTCACACTATTTTCAGCAAATCTATCAACAGCTATGGTTAATCTAGTACCATCACTAGTTTGATTAGAAGTAACATGATAAACAACATCTAATTTTTTGATATCTTCTAAAATTTTATCATTCATATTTTTAATCATTATACTAATTTCTTTTGAATGTTTCTGTATTTCTGCAAGATATTCTGGGCTGTGGTTATCTGGATCTTTGTCAAAAAGAGCTGTAGGAATACTTTTATGCTTTAATGATTCTTCAATTGATTTTAATTCGTCTGATTCTTTTTCAGTGAATTCTCCTATACTGGACAAGCTTTCCATTTTTTTAAGAACTTCTAGCTCGTTTTTATGCATTAAATTATCTTTTAATCCTTGAGGAGTATCATATGCAGCTAATTCTCCTAAATTCATAATACCAACATTTTCACATAACATTTCTACTTCATACATATCATGAGAACATAAGATTATAGTATGGCCATGATCATTTAATTCAGCTATTAAATCCCATAAAACCATTTTAGTGGTAGGATCTAAACCTATTGTTGGTTCATCTAAAAATAAAACATCTGGTCTATGAATTAAACTTGCTACTACGGATACTTTTTGTTTTTGACCTCCAGACATCTGTTTAACTAGTTTATCTTCAGCATACTTAATATCAACTAGCTCCATGAGTTCTGGGATTCTTTCTTCTTTTTCATCTTCATTGAGTCCATAGTAGTCAGCACAAAGTTCTACATTTTCTTTAGCTGTTAAATCTTTATAAAGACTAACAAGCTGTGGAACCATTCCTATTTTCTTTCTTACTTCATTTGGATTTTTAGTAACATCATAACCTCCAACTGTTGCAGTTCCACTTGTTGGCTTTATAAGACAGGTTAACATTTTTATTGTTGTGGTTTTACCTGCTCCATTTGGTCCTAAAAATCCAAAAATACTTTTATTTTTTATTTTCATATTTAAGTCATTAACAGCAAGAAAATCACCATATTTTTTTGTAAGTGAATCGGTTTCTATTGCATATTTCATTTATTCACCTCTTTTTAGTTTAAATCCCTTTTTTATCTATTTTAAATATTTTTATTTAATTATTTTAATTATTCAAATGCTACTTTACTTTTTAAGACTTTTTTTTGGGATGTTTTAACATTCTTTTTGATTTTTACAATCTTTTCCTGCATTTTTATGAGGAACTATAACATCTCTCCAAAATTCTTTCATTATTGGTGGAACATCTCTATGAGGCTTTTTCTTTATTAGTTCAATGGTATTAATTCCTTTCTCTGTAGCTTCATAGAATTTTAATTTTCTTTTTCCTTGAAATTCCCAATCTCCTTTTATTAATCCATTTTTTTCTAACTCATGAAGGATAGGATATATTTTATTAGGACCAGGTCCTTTAAATTTTAATTTTTTCGTGGTATTTCCTTCCTTCATTTTTTTTATTATTTCATATCCATGAATTCTTTCTTTTGTTATAATCCAAAGAACTATTATTTTTAAAAAACCTTTCATAACTCCTAATAGCAATGATTTATCAAATTCACCCACCATTGGAAAATCTTCATTTTCTTCTATGAATTTTTCATCATCTTCTTCATAATTATCTTTTTCTAAGTCTTCATCCATATTTATTTCTCTATAATTGCTGTTTATATTAATCATATTCATCCCATTCCTCAGAATATTTTCAATAAAAGGTTTTAGAGTATAAAATCTAATTGGTCTTCTATTTTAGCCTAATATTCAGAATACCTTAATTTTATGATTCTTTATAAAATATTTTATAATTTTTATAATGGTGCACTTCAACTCAATATATATAAAACTGATATATTCAAATTTGTATATATCAACTTTTTGATATATCTTTATTATAGATATTTTTCTATATATAAATCTTTTCATAGATACTTTTTTCAGATAAGATAATTTTTCATAGGTACTTTTTTCAGATAATTTTTCATAGATATTTTTTAGATTTTGCTTTAAGATGCTCTTTGATACTTTTTTCATCGATAATCTTATAATATTTAGAAATAAATATAAAACAATTCTAATAAAAATAGATGGGAAAATGAAATTAGGAGGGAAAAAATGAAATTGGGATTTTCATCATTATCACTTTTTATGAAGTCTTTAGAAGAAATTTTAGATATAGCTACAAATGATAAGTTCGATCTTTTAGAGATACTTTGCGAAGGTCCTTACTGGCCAAGAAATCTTCTTAATTCACAAAATCATATAAATCTTGAAGTATTTGATTCATATGATATTGAATTGATGTTACATAGTCCAACTATCGATTTAAACCCTGCTAGTATGAATGAAGGCATAAGAAACGAAACAGCTAAGCAAACAAAAGAAGCATTGGATTTAGCAGCTAAGATTGGTGCATTAGCAATTACTACTCATCCTGGTGTTGTTCATAGAAAAGAAGAAAGAATTAGAAATTTAGCAATTAGATTCTGCATAGAAACCTTGAAAGATTGTCAAAAATATGCTGAAGATGTAGGTGTGATACTTTCAGTAGAGAACATGCCTAATAAACAGGAATATTTAGCTAATTCTCCAGAAGAACATAGAAAACTAGTTGAATCTGTTGGATCTTCAGCTACAATTGATTGGGGGCATGCTAATACTTATAAATCTCCTTATGAATATTTAAAAATTCCTAATATTAGCTATTTTCATCTTAATGATAATGAAGGTGAAAAAGATTCTCATATTCCTCTTGGAAAAGGATCAGCAGATTTTAGTAAGAATTTTTTAAACCAAGTTAAAAAGGGAATAATAGAATTAAATAATTATGAGGATGTTTTGAAAAGTAAACAATATATTTTAAAAGAGTTGAACACTGATTAAATTTAAAATTCAATATTTAAAATTCAATATTTAAAATTCAATATCTAATACTTGACATATTTGGTTTATAACAATATCTGCAGCATCAAAAACTTTTTTTGATACTTCTTCATCTTGTTCAAGTGTAAGAACTGCTAAATCAGCTTTTTCAAATGCAAGTATGTCATTTGGTCCATTTCCAACCATCATAACTTTATATCCTTCTTCTTGTAATTTAGCAACAATTTCTCTTTTTCTTTTTGTATTAGCTGTTTCAAAAACATTTTCTTCAGGTATGTTTATGATTTCTGCAAGTTCATACAATGACTTTGCTCTATCTCCTGATGCTATAAATGTGTGGATCCCTCGGTTTCTGAGAGTTTTAATAACTTCACTAACATATGGAAACACTTTTCCTCCAGCAGCTATAACATAATCTACTTCATAGGTATTTAAATTTAAAATAAAAGCAGAACCACTACATAATTCAATGAAATTATTCTCTGCACTAAGTTGGTAAGCTGTTTCATGGAATTCTTTTAGTTTAATATTACTTTTTTTTAATATTGGTAGTATTTCTTCTTTTGAAATATTTGAAGATGAGTAGCTGATGTCTAATGGGATATTATAGTTTTTTATGAAATCATACAACTTTTTTTCACCATTAGCTAACATAATACATTTTTTTGTATCGGTTTGTATTACAACAAGAGCACTATTCCCTAATTCATCTATTAAATCTAAAGAATTATTATCTGCTCTTTCACCAGTTTTAATGTTTTTAACAACTCTACATCTTTCTAATAGTGTTCCTGCATTATCAAAAACAATAGCTTTTTTCATATTAAATACCTATATTCTAGTGGTTTTTATAAATTACTAAATTATTTAAACTTTAAAAATATAATTATATTATTAATTTTTTATATAATTGTATATATTAAATATAATTTTTGGAAATATCTTAACTTTTTTACTTTTAAAAGCTCTCTTATAAAAATGAAATATGAAAAAGAAATGAAAAAGAAGTGAAAAATAACTGAAAAAATAAAATAATTAGTAATATTGCAGGAGAAAATATTAATTTGAAAAAAATCAAATATACTTCTTAATAAAATAAATTGAGAGTGAAAAAAGACTAGTAAAAGTTGACGAGAATGTTTCTTCAATGCTGAATGTTACTGATCAAGAAGAGTTCCTTGAATTTATTAAAAACAGATTTAATAATATTTTATTACTCATATAACTATTTTAATATTACTTTGAAAAGTATTCTATTTTTTCTTTTTTATATTATGATTTTATTTAAGAATTATTAAGAAAAATATTTCTCATCTGAAACTATAACTATTTTATTATTATTTTTCATCATCTAATAATTCAGGGATTTTAGCATTTCTTTTTGTTAAAATACTTTGACCTTCTTCTTCTCCAATTCGTTTTCTATTATCTCCAGCTATGTTCCACACTCTTTGAGCTATATCTTTACTTTTTTCAAACCCTTTAGTGTTTTTTAGTTTTTGTTTTTATGACTAAAAAGATGGTATGCTGTTAGCTGTTGAAATTAGCCTTTATCGTAAAAAGATTGAGAAAATGTTACATGAGGGTATGTTGTGAGGGTAAGTTTTCTGATTTTATTGAAACTTGGCATGGATGAATTTGCAATGAATATACGAATATTTAAACTATAATTGATTCAAATCTACAATATTTAGGTAAATAAACTCCAGTACCTATTGTGTAATGTAATGTTTTAGTTTTTGGATGATAATAATAATTAGTGTAAAACTTAGGCTTGGTTTTTACATGATAAGTTTTGTATTTTGTTTTTAGTGAATATTTGAAGTCAGTCATTTTGACTTTTATTTTAAGGTTTATAGGTTTTTTAATTATCTTCTTGACAAGTTTATAATTATATACAACAAAATCTTGTTTTTTATAATCATACTTATATTTAGTTCCTACATAGATTTTCCCGTTTTTCTTTATTATTTCATTTTTGTGTCCATGAGATACATCTCGACTACCTTTAGGTATATTACTTATACCCACCCAATATTTATCTTTATAATAATCCTCGCTAACATGGACATTATATTGTGTTTTACCTTTTTTAATATAGAAATCTTTGTAGATATCCTCATTATATTTATCATATTTCCATTTCCCACCAGTATACTCTTTAGCCATCACAGTGTTAGCTAAACATAATGCCATTAGCACGGTTATTATTAATATTATTGTTATTTTTTTAAAATTTGTCATTTTTAATCACTAACTAATATTTTAGTAATCATACTATTTATTGTTGTTGAGAAATCTTTTGTTTAATAGTTTGTTGCCTTATATCTTCAGACACTTAGATTAATTGTTAGTATATGATAAAATTAAATCTATTGACTTAATTTAGAAAATCATTTAATTGTTAATAAGATAAATATTTAATATAACTAAAACTTTTACTATTTTTTTTTTATTTGAGGTATTTAAGTAGTTAATTATAAAGTTACAAGATTAAGAATTTTAAATGTAAACTTTTTTATAAATATTAGGTTTTTTCTGATTTACTGAAAAATTTATTATTTTTTAATTTAATATTGATAGTTTTTGAAAAGTAATATTTATTATTGTAATTTAATATATTAATTAAAATAGTATTTTTTTGTTCAAAAATTATAAATATTCTCATACCATATCTTACATTAGATCTTTTAAAAATACTTATGATATTTACATAACTTATGATATTTACAAATATTATTAAATATAATTATCAATTAAATGTAGTTATTAATTAAATATAATTATTAATTAAATGTAATTATCAAATATTATTTTATCAATTTCATAAAAATTTTCATAAGAAAATATTATAAAAATTATCAATTATCATAAAAAATAATTTAAAAACATATTTAATTTAAAATTCGTCATATTTATTGTATAACTATATATAGCTACTAAATAAGCTAATTATAGCTAATAACTGGGTGTTGTAATGAATACTTTTGAAAAATCACAAAAAATTAAAAACAATGATTTAAAAGCTACTGAAAACTTGGAAAATTTTATAGCAACAATCGAAAAAAATAATCCTTCTATTAATGCGTTTTTAGAGATAAATAAAGAATCTGCATTATCTCAAGCTAAAAAAATTGATGAGAAAATTAAAAATGGATTGAAAATTGGATCTTTAGCTGGATTAGTGTTTGGAATAAAAGCTAATATAAATGTAGAAGATAGAATAATCTCTGCAGCTTCTAAAACATTGGAAAATTACTATGGAAGTTATGATGCTACAGTTATAAAGAAGATAAAAGAACAAGATGGGATAATTATTGGAATGTGTAATATGGATGAGTTTGCAGCTGGTAGTTCTACTGAAAGTTCATATTTTGGAGCTACTGAAAACCCTGCTGCTCCTGGTCATATTCCTGGTGGTTCAAGTGGTGGTAGTGCTGCAGCTATTGCTTCTGAAATGTGTGATATTACACTTGGTTCTGATACTGGCGGTTCTATAAGAAATCCTGCATCTCATTGTGGTGTCATTGGATTTAAACCTACTTATGGTGCAGTTTCAAGACAAGGTCTTCTTGATTTATCAATGAGTCTTGATCAAATTGGTCCTCTTTCAGATAATGTGTCTGGGATTTCTATGGCTCTTGATACAATTGTAGGTTATGATGAAACAGAATGTACTAGTTTAAATCAAAAATTCCCTTCTTTTACTGATATAGCTACTCAGGGTCATGAGAAATTACAGGAAGATGTAAAAGATATGAAGGTCTTATGCATCAATCAATTCAAAGATGTAACTGATGAACATATAAATAAAATAATTGATGAATCAGTTGATAAAATTGGGGACATGGGTGCTGAGGTAGTTGAATCTAGCTTCGATTATATTGATTTGTGCTTACCTACATATTATCTTATAAACTATGTTGAGTTTTTCTCAAGTACAAGAAAGTATGATGGAAGAAAATATGGTCATAAGATTGAGGATGTTTGTGGTGAAGAAGTACTTAGAAGAATAGAGATGGGTTCATATATATCACAACAAGAATTCAGTGGAAAATATTATAAAAAAGCATTACAAGCAAGATCACTTATTAGAAATGAAATTAACAAGTTATTATCTGATGTTGATCTTATTTTAGGTCCAACTGTTCCTAAACTTCCCCATAAAATTGGAGAAAAACTTGAGCCAATGGAAATGTATGCTTATGATGTTTTAACAGTTATAGCTAATTTAGCAGGTATTCCTGCTGGAAGTATGAAAGCTGGGGAGTATAATGGAATTCCAGTTGGATTACAGCTTCAAGCTAAGCCAAATGATGATGATAAAATTATTAAAACTATGGCTGCATTAGAATCATTATAATAATAAATTTAACACTATTAAATTGTTTTTAATATTGTAATAATTATTTAAAATCGAAATACTTACTTAAGATTAAATTATTTATTTAATATATTAATAATTATAATAAATATTTAAGAAATATTTAAGTTAAGAAATATTTAAGATCAAAAGTATTTATTAAAATATTTTAATTTTAAAATCATAATAATTAATCATAATAATAATATTACTAGTTGAATCATTATGAAAATTGGATTAGTTTATGTCAAAGGAGCTCTTCCAGGATTTGAAGATTTTGGAAACTTACCAACAGATATTGTTAAATCAAATGGTTTAATTAAAGAGTCTAATGCTTTAAAAGCTAGTGAAGAGCTTGATGCAATCATAATTCCTGGAGGATCTCTTCTTGAATCTAATTCTGTTTCAACTGATTTAGCTAATGAAATTACTAAAATGGCTCATGATGGAAAACCAGTTATTGGAATATGTTCTGGTTTCCAATTATTAGCTAATGAAACTGATGTTGGACGAAAATCTCCATGTCCAATTATTAAAAAAGGTTTAGGTTTACTTGATGTTAATTTTTCTCCTTTAATTAGTAATGATCGTATTAATGCTGTTATATCTGATAATAATAACTCTTTTTTTACAAAAAATATTAGCTCTTCTGATTTTATAACTGGTTTTCATTGTCATACTTATGGTAAAATTGAAATTATTGATGAAAATGATGATAATAGTTCTAAAGATGAAAATACTATTAAAAACAATTTTGGAGCTAAACCATTACACTATTCTAAAATTAAACGAATGAATTATGGGGATACGGATTCTTCTATTCTTTCAGGTGTTTCTAATGATGATGGAAATGTTATAGGTACAATGATTCATGGAATACTTGATGAAAACCCTATAATTGTTGATAATATTCTTGATTATATTGGTGCTAATTATATTGAGCTTGATGATATATTTAAAGCTAATGAAAAACTTAAAAAATTCATAAAAAGTGAATTAGCTATTGATACTGGAATAACTACTAAAAATATTAATAGATGTAATGAATTTAAAAAAATTATTATTTCTTCTATTAACAATAAAATAACTAATTCTAAGGATATTAATTTTTACAACCTTGATTCTTTTAATAAAGAAATTCCTCCCACTCTTATGATTGGAAGTACTGGTTCTGATTCTGGAAAAACATTTATTGTAAGTGGTATTACAGGAGCTTTAACAAAAAAAGGGTTAAATGTAGCTGTTTTAAAAGTTGGACCAGATGTAAGAGACATAGAACCTTCTCTTTATTTAACAAAAAATAAGATGGAGGATTATTCCTCAATTAAAATTGGTCATATTGGATGGATGGATATTGAAGAAACCTTAAAAAGATTAAAAAATTCCAATTATGACTTTGTAATTATTGAAGGAGTAATGAGTGTATTCACTGGTATATTAAATGAGAAAATCCCTTATTCTGGTGCTGAAATAGCTGTATCATCAAATATCCCTATTTTAATGGTTTCTGGAGTTAATAAAGGTGGAATAGAGTCAGCAGCTGTTGATTTAGTTTCACACACAAATAAATTAAAAGAGATGGGGGTTAATGTTAATGGAATCTTATTAAACAAGGTTTATGATGAGAATATATTTAACAATGTTTCTAGGTTTATAGCTACTGAAACTGGTCTTTCAGAAGAAGATATACTTTATCTTCCAAAGATAAAGATGGATATTAGGAGTACAACTCCAGAAGTAGAAATAAAATTAGAAGAATTTTCAAAATATGCTTTAAAAACAGTTGAATCATATCTTGATTTAGAAAAAATAGTTAAAATGGCAGCTATTCCTGGATTTAAAGGATATTTGTCTTTTGATGATATAAAGAAGTTTTTTTAAGTTTTAATTTGTTAATATATTATCTGATTTAAATATTTTTTATACTTTTGTAATATTTTTTTATAATACTTTTTTATACTTTTTTATACTTTTATAATACTTTTTTATACTTTTATAATACTTTTTTATACTTTTATAATACTTTTTTATACTTTTTTATACTTTTTTTATTTTTGTAATATTTTTGTAATGTTTATATATGATGAGGGATAATATTTATATAACATAAAGAATGTTCGCTATTTATATAAATTGTTATTTTTGATTGTTGTGATGATTAGATAGTTATTTTATAGTAGATGATGTGATGAATTTAGGAATTTAAGGGGAACACGGGAAATGAGTGATGTTGATAAGTTAGTTCGTATATTTATTCTATTTTCTTTTATAACTTTATTTTCATTATCTTTAGCATCTGTTAGTAGTGCTGGTTTTGATGATATTCGTGAAACTATTGCTGATACTGATCCAGGTAAGACAATAACACTTCAAAATACTACTTATAACGGTGATGGTTCTGGGATATTAGTTAATAAGAATATTGTTATTCAAGGTCCTTCTGGTCAGTATGCTACACTTGATGCTAAAAGTGAAAGTCGTATTATGAGGACTGGTAATAATACGGTTGTTACTTTTAGGAGAATTATTTTTAAAAATGGTTTTCTTGAAGGAACTGGTGCTGGTTCAGCTATTCGTGCAGGTGGACAGATAATTATTGAAAATTGTACTTTCCTTAATAATCAAGGCGAATCAGGAACAGCTGTTTTTTTATCTCCAGATGCAGATAACTCTAGGATAAATAACTGTATTTTTAGGGGAAATAAAGGTATTTATGCTGGTGATGATGATTGGGTTGAAGGTGCTGCTGTTGATGTTCATGCAGGGAATGTTAATATTACAAATTCTGTTTTTGAAAATAATCAGGCACTTGATACTGGAGGAGCGATTAATTTTGCTATTCAAAGTGTAGGTTCTCAATTAATTAACTGTAATTTCACAAATAATAGTGCATCAACTGGTGGGGCAATAAAAATTCTCAATACTGATATTCTTATTCGTAATTGTAAATTTACAAGTAACATTGCTACTTCAGGTGGTGCTATTAATCTTCGCGATTCTAAAGTCAGATTAGAAAATTCAACATTCACTTCTAACTCAGCAGCAAATAATGGTGGGGCAATCTATAATGATTTATCTAATGTTTCACGTAATGGCTATTTGAATATTTCTTCTTCGAGTTTTAAAGATAATAATGCTGTTAATGGTGGAGTAATATATTCAAAAAATATCTTAAATATTAAAAACTCTAACTTCACAAATAACAGGGCAACAAATAATAGTGGAGTTATCTATTTATCCAACATTACAATGCTTTTAAACACTTCATCACTTGTTAATAACAGTGCAACAAATGGAGTAGCAATATACTCAAGTTCTTCAAATATAACAGCTAATTATAATTATATAGCTAATAATACAGGTAACAAATATGTTTACATTACTGGATCAAGCACTCATATTGATTTATCTTATAATTGGTGGGGTGAAAACAATAATCCATTAATTAACCATGTTACTAACTCTAGTAGTGTTGTTTTAAGTGATTATTATACTGTTAAAGTTAAATTTATTAGTTTAGAGGGTAATTTAGCTACTTTTAATTATTTTTTAACTCTAAATAATAGTGAAAACTCACTTGGTTCTAATTATTTACCAGTTTTTTATGGTGATTATTATAATGGAACCAATCATACTCGATTTCAAACTAATACACAAAAAACAATAACCACTAGCTTAAATAGTGACAAGCTATTTAAAGTTAGTGTCGATGACTTTTTAGGTTATCTTGTTGTTTTTGTTAATGATACTTATGGTGATGACTTTTATAGCGGTAGTTCCTGGGAATCTAGTCTTAAAAGTTTGAAAAAAGCAGTAAATCTTGTGATTGATGGTGGGTATGTTTATATAGCTTCATCAGTTTACAATGGAGTGAATAATACTAATATTTTGATTGATAAAGATGTAAATATTATTGGTGCTAATGGAAGTGAAGGTATTGTTTTTGATGGTGAAAATAAATTTAGTATTTTTAAAATTTACAATGCAGATGTGAAAATTAGTAATATTACATTTATTAATGGTAATAGTGCTAATGGTGGAGCTATTTATTCTGATAATTCTAATTTAACCATAAAAGACTCAAACTTCTTAAATAATACAGCTACTAATACTGGTGGGGGATTAGCAATCAATGGTGGAGGCTATTTCAACCTATCTAATATTAAATTTTCTAATAATCATGCATCCTATGGTGTGGGAATTTACTTAAAAAATACTACTAATTTTAACTTATACTCATCAGTCTTTGAAAATAATACTGGAATTATTGGTCAATCAATATACTTAAATAAGGATAATAAAGGGTTTAATGTTTCATACTCCTTGTTTTTAGATAATGGTAATAGTATTGTTTTTTCCAATGGTTCTAATACTGGTTACTTTGATTATAATTGGTGGGGAAATAACAATTACACTAATCATACTAATCTAAAAGTAAATAGCTATTATACTGCAATTTTCACTTCCAATAAGACTGTTAATACTGTTGTTGGTGATAATTGCACAATATTTTATTCTTTTCACTTGAATAATACAATAAATAAAGGAAATATAAACTTTCTGCCTGATTTTAATGTTTCACTCTATCAAAGCGATATATTCCTTGATTTATTAAATGTAAAAGAAGATAAGACATTTAAATTTCTATTAAAGCATGTTTATAATAATCTTTCTATTTTTACAAATAATAGAGTTTTCTTTTTTGAGTATTTGGTTGGTAAAGGTAAATTAGAAATTAAAAACTTTACTATATTGGTTGATAAAATTAATTATGCTGACAATATAACTTTAAAGATAGATTTAAAATATAATTTCACAGGAAAACTAAATATAACTCTAAAAACAGCTAATAAGACTGACAATAATATTTTAACAAGAGAAATAAGTTTTAGAAATGGTATTGGTTATTTTGATTATGTTATAACTTTATTAACTAATGTTTTATTTGATATTCAAGGAACCAATAATGTTGATTACAATAATACTAATAATATCAGTACTTGGGGTGTTGTTAAGTACTATCTTAATATAAGTAATATTATTATTCAGAATTTTAACTATGGAGATGATTTGAATATTAATATTGACTTATATCTTTTTTCTCTTAATCCTAATATTACTCAAGTATTTAATGTTACTGTTAATGGTGAAATAAGGGAAATAAGTTTTATTAATAATTATGGTGTTTGGGTTCATACAGTAACACAGGCAGGAACAGTAAAATTTAATGTTAATTTAGAAGAGGATGATTATTACTATTCTGCAAATAAAAACACTAGTAAATTCTTCAACTGCACATTCTATATAGATTCTGTAAATGGTGATAACAGCAACATTGGAACCAGCTCAGATAAAGCTTTCAAAGATTTTAAATATGCTTTAAATCTGCTTATTAGTGGTGGGACAATATATGCACTAAAAGGAAACTATACTGGAGAAAATAATACTAATATAACCATTAAAAAAGATGTAAACCTCTATGGACTAAATAATATCATATTCACCACAAAAAATGATAATATGAGAGTGTTTACTGTAGAAAACGGTTTATTATACATAGCTAATATTATATTTTCTGGTATTAATTTTAATGGTGATGGAGGAGCAATATATACAATCAATAAAGGTTGCATTGAGATTATTGATTCAAAATTCATAAATAACAATATTGATGGTAATGGAGTAATCTATCTTAATTCAACTGGAAGCCTTATAAACAGAACAGAATTTATTAATAATACAGCTTTTAATGGAGGAGCTATTTTTATAGAAGGTGATAATAATATTATTACTTCTTCAGAATTTATGAATAATATAGCTAATCAAGGAGGAGCAATATTTATTAAAGGAGATGAAAACACTGTTAGCTATACTCGATTGTTTAATAATAGTGATCATACTTTAAAACAAGTCTATAATACTGGTTATGGATCTAATTTGTCTTTTAATTGGTGGGGAGATAATTTTAATCCTTTAGGTGCCCATATTAATAATACGGGTAGTATAAATTCACTTAATTATTACAAAGTAGTTTTTAAGGATTTAGGAGATAGTTCATATTCTTATCAATTAGCTTTAGATGGCACAACAAATTCTGATGATATTTCTAATTTCTTATCTTTTAATGGTTATTATCATGATAAATTATCTGACCTTCAAGGAAGTTTTATAGCTAATACTAATCTACAAATCATTAATGTTAATGGTAGCCTTGGTTTTGTAATGTTTAATGTTGATAATTGGAATAATATGATGATATTTGTCAATGGAACAGGAGGATCTGATTTAAATAATGGTACTGATTGGGATGTTGCAGTAAAAACAATACAAAGAGCATTAGAATTAGTTGTTGAGGAAGGAACAATTTACATTGCAGGAAATATTACTTATAAATCACTTAATAATTTGAACCAGACTGTAACTAAGAATATTACCATTATTGGAGCGTCTAGCTATAGTGGTGGAGCTATAATTTTAGATGGTGAGAAAAATCCAGATATTAATGTTTTCACAATTATTGACTCAATAGTTACCCTCAAAGAATTAGTTTTCACGAATATTAACGGAACAGCTATCAATAGCATTAATTCTAAATTAGAATTATTAAAATGTGATTTTATAAATAGTACAAGTGATATTGGTTTAATTAGCTTAAATAATTCTTATGTTGAATTTAATGATACTAAGTTTAGTTTTATTGATGGAAAAGTGATTAATTCTTTTAAAAGTGATTTAAAGTTTAATAATAGTTTATTTATTGATATTAAAACTAATAATGGTATTATTCATGGTTTTAACACTGATTTGATTTTTAATAATACAGAATTTAGTAACATTATTGGTAAAAGCTCTATTATTTGTGTTGATAGTGGAAATATTAATGCTTTTAATTTAAATTTCGTGAATGATAATATTAGTACTTTTTATGTTAATAATAGTGATTTAACTATTGAAAATAGCTTATTTGAAAATATTAGCCTTAATAATAGTGATATTGATCTTATTCATGTTGTTAATGGGAATTTAACTGTCAATAATACTGTTTTTAAAACTATTAGAAATGGATTGGTTTTATATTTAAATAATTCTAAACTTATTTTAACAAGTTCTAATTTTATAAATAATGATTTGAAAGCTAATAATCTTATTTATTCAACTAATAGTGAGTTGAAATTTAATAGGGTTAATTTTGTTAGTGATACTACTAATAATAATCTTATTTTTACTGATAATGGTAATTTATATATGAATTCTTGTATATTTGAAAATATTGTTGTTGATGGTTCTGTTATTTTTAATACTCATAGTAGTTCAAATTTTAATAATGTTACATTCTCTAATATTACTTTAATCGATGTTAACATTGTTAATGATGTTAATGGGGGAGTATATTTTAATGATATTATTTTTCAGGATATAGCTAATGGAACATTATTATATACTAATAATTCAAGTTTTAATATTGAAAATAGTAGATTTAAAAAACTTAAAGGAAACTTGCGTGTTGTTGAAAGTGTTAATAGTGATTTGAATATTATTAATTTGATTTTTGAAGAGATTAATTCAACAGCTAACTTGTTTTATGTTATTGGTGGTGATTTAAGTTTTAAAAATCCAGTATTTGAGGGTATTGTTTTTGAAAATGATTCTTTCTTGTTTTATACTAATAATTCTAATGTAAATATTGATAATTTTGTTTTTAACTCAACTATCAAAGGAAAACTCATTAATGTCCATGGTGGAATTGTAAATATTAATAATTCTGTATTTAAAAATTTTAATAACTCTAATATTATTAATAATAATGGAAAACTCAACATATTTAATTCTAATTTCACAAATATTCATAGTAATGGCGTTATTTATAATAATGGTGTTTTAAAAATCAGTAATTCATTATTTAAAGATATTAATTCTAATGAAAGTGTGATCTTTAATAATGGTTTTTTAGTTGGTTCTGGTTCTGTTTTTGATAATATTATTTCTGGTGGTGATAGTGGGGTAATATACTCTATAAACACTCTTAATATTGTATATTCTAATTTTACTAATAATAAAGCAATTAATGGTGGGGTTATTTATGCTAATGGCTCTGTGACTATTGATTCTTCTTTATTCGTTAGTAATTCTGCTGAAAATGGAGGTAGTATTTATTTAGGTCAAGGACAGTCAAATATTACTTACTCTCAGTTTAAAAATAATACTGCTACTAATGGTGGAGTAATATATTCTGGAAGTGTTTTAAACATTGTTGCTTCTAAGTTTGATGGTAATAATGCCACTAATGCTGGGGCTATCTATTCAACTAATTCTTTAACTATTAAAGGTGGAGGCATTACTAATAATAATGCAGATTATGGAAGTGGAATATATAATTCAGGTATTTTAAATCTATCAAGTGTTTTTTTTATTAATAATATTGCTAAAATTATTGAAATAGATATTTCAGCTCCTATTTCAGCAAAATCAGGATCTAATATAATTATTGAAGGGAAACTACTCTATGGCGATAATGTAGCTAATGTTATTTATACAACAAATGGAA
Organism: Methanobrevibacter arboriphilus JCM 13429 = DSM 1125; assembly: GCF_002072215.1. Classification (NCBI taxonomy): domain Archaea; kingdom Methanobacteriati; phylum Methanobacteriota; class Methanobacteria; order Methanobacteriales; family Methanobacteriaceae; genus Methanobrevibacter; species Methanobrevibacter arboriphilus. Next base: position 16,974 of record NZ_JXMW01000012.1, on the reverse strand, counting down.
ATTTACTTATTAATAATGAAAAACCACTTATTTCTAATTATCCTTCAAACAAAAAATTTATTTTAGAGATTAATGGTAAATTAATGACGGAATTCTCTAATCAAGATGGATTAGTCATTTTTAATCTTATTTTAGAAGTTTCTAAAAACATAACATATAAAGCGACTTTATCTTATACTCATGAATTTGCTTCATTTTCTACTTTTAAAAATATTAAATTCATTTTAGATAGTAAAAATATGGTTAAACCTGTTTTAAATAATGCTACTTCAGCTGTTAATCCTAAAATTTCAACAACTACAACAAAAACATCTAATGTATTTTTACCTCAAGCAAAAACCATTAATATACCTCCTGTTAGTGTTAAAGAAGTTTATAAGAATAAGAAATGGGTTAAAGTTTCTATGAGTAAAACTTACAATAGTTTCCCTGATAAGAAACTTAGAATAAAAACTAAATACACGAAAAAAACTGTTAAATATCAATTTGTTAGTAAATTAAATCCCGGTAACAAGAAAAAAATTAATAAATATACTATTCAGTCTAATGTGACTTATAAAGATGGAAATAAGTTTATTAAAAGGATTAAAACAGTTAAAATTAGTTATAAATATAAATATCTTCCAAATCCTTATTTATCTTCAACATATGGCTGCAATGTGAAAGATTCGTTTATTAAAAAGTTAGCGAAAAAGTGGATTAAAGGTAAAAATACTAAAAAAGCCCAAGCAGATGCAATACTATCAAATGTACAGAAAAAAATTGAGTATGGTAATTATGGTGAAACACTTTATGGTGCTAGTGGGATGTATGACAAAAAGAAAAAGAAATGGCATAAAGGTAATTGTGTTGATTCTTCTCATTTAACAATTGCTTTGCTTCGTTCAATAGGCATTCCAGCTAGATATGAGAGAAAAATTGGATGGGTAAATGAGGATCATACTCAAACAACTGGGCATGTTTGGGTACAAGCATATGTTAACAATAAATGGTTACAGGGAGAAGCAACAGATAATAATCCAGTAGGTTTTAACCCTAAGTCGTATAAAAATAAAGTTTTTTCATGGTTTACAGATAAGTCATTAGATAAAAATAGTCATGTTATAACTTATTATTGGCCACCAGAACAAGCCCTAGATAAAAAATATGTTAAATTTAGCTAAAAAAGGAGAAGATGATGATGAAAAATAAAAATTTAATAATTATATTAGTATTATTTTTGTTCATTGTGGGTGTTATTAGTGTTTATTTTATATTAAACACTAATGATAATAATGTTAAAGAAAATATTGGAAATTCTACGAAGAACATTAATAAATCGAAGAATATTACAAATGATTATAAAGTAAACAGCAATAATAATAAAGCTAAAAATATGAAAAACAATGATAAATCACAAAATAAATCAGAACCGATATTAATAAGAAAAGGACAAGCTATTTTAAAAACTAAAGATATAGTCAATGATCTTAATTTAGGTGAAAAAGTAAGTAAAACTTCTAAATTAATTAGTATTGGGAAAAAACATTATTGGGTTGTCTCAGTATACAATAAAACTAATAATCTCAAAACTGGAGATTATTATATTAATGCTAAAACTGGATATAGTACTGATCCTGCTTTATTAGCTGTTGGGGTATGAATTTTATTAGTAAAAATTAATGTTTGATACTTCTTTTTATGATATATTTTAAAATTATTTTTAGGTGTTAGAATGATTAATGAAGTTAAAAAGATACTAATATTTTTCCTGATTGTTTTAGCTATTAATTTGGTTTTGGGAGAGGTTAATGCTAATGATCCCCTGATTCCAGAACAACCCCCAAGTCATAGTGTTATTAAGTCTTTTAAGTTTTATGTATGCAATGCTTATTATAATAAAGTAGCTAAAATCAAAGTTAAGTTAATTGGGAAAGATAATAAACCTGTTAAAAATATGGGGCTTTTTTTAACTAAAGTTACTAATAAGTTGATATATCCTGGAGTTGATATTGGTTCTGTAATGACTAATTCTAAAGGTATAGCTACTTTTAAGAATAAATTAACTGAATTTGGATATATTACTATTTTAGTTCATTCTAGTGAACATATTTATGCAATTGGTGGTGGCGATAATACTGCTAGCTGTGGAATTTATGTTTATAAGTCTTTTTTGAAGCAGAATAATAATCTTTCTGTTAAAAAGCATAATGTTGGTTTGAAGAGTTATTTTAAGTTGAAAGGTCACAGAACTTCGACTTTTAAGGTTTATTATAAGATTCCTAAGGGTGTTAAGTATTCTAAACCAAAAATTAAAGGTAACGGTTTTAAATCTGTTAAAGTCAGATTTAATCATAAAAAGAGAATAGCTATTTTGAAAGTTAATAAATTAAAACCTAAAAAGAGCATATCTGTTAAATGGAAACTTTATGCAAAGTCTGGTAATTATACTATTAAATCTGTTGTTAAAAAACCAAAATCTACAAAATTTAGAGGGAATAATGTTTTAAAGAGGATTAAAGTTTGATAATGTTTGCTTTGTTTTTAATGAGTATGAATAAAAAATTTTGGAGGATAAAATTATGGATAGAAGGTATTTAATGATTAATATTATCTTATTTGCTCTATTATTGTTTGCTTCGATATCTTCTATTAGTGCTGTGTCTTATAGTGTTGATAGTAGTTGTGATAGTGATTATATTCAGAATTTAATTAATAATGATTCATTAAATATTACAGAGTTACATTTTTCTAATGTTTCTGGTAGTGTTTTTGATGGTATTGTTTTGGATATTTATAAAAGCATTGTTTTTACTTGTGATGATGGGGTAGTGCTTAAAGGCAAGTGTTCTTTTGCTTATGCTTTTAATGTTTTATCTGATGATGTTACTGTTGTTGGTTTTAATTTTGTTGATTATTTTATGGGTGTTATTGCTGACAATGTTAATAATTTGAGCATTGTTAATAATACTTTTAATGTAAGTATTGATGGTGTTGTGATAGGTTATTCTCGGAGTGTTAATATTCTGGATAATGTTTTTAATGGTGGTTATAATTCAAATTATGGGGTTAATGTTAATCGTTGCGAATATGTTAATATTGTTGGCAATTATTTGAATAATACTACTCTTAGTGTTTATGTAAGCGAATCTAATAATATTAATGTTTCTGATAATAATTTGATTAATACTTCTGTTTATGGTGTTGGATTTCAAAGAGTTAATAATTCTATTATTTCTAATAATTCTCTAGAAAATGATAGTAATTATTGTATTTCTATAAATCATGGGGATAATGTTACTATTGAGGGTAATAGTATAAAAAATAGTAAGTCTGATGGATTTTATGTTTATTCTTCTAATAATATTAAGATTAAAAACAATACTGTAGAGAATAATGAAGGATATGGTGGCCTTATTTTAAGTTCTAATAATACTGTTATAGAAGAAAATAGTATTAAAAATAATGGTGCAGAAGGTTTCCATTTAGACTCTTCTAAACGAGCTAATATTAAAAATAATGCCATAGAAAATAATTCTGGTACAGGAATTTCCGCAAGTAATTCTGATAGTTTAAATATAACAAGAAATACTTTAAAGAAGAATAAAAATGGAATTAAAGTCACATATTCTGCAGATTCTCAGGTTGAATATAATGTTATTAGTGAAAATAAAGAAGTAGGATTACATTTAGTGAAAATTGAAAAATGTGCTATTAATAATAATACCGTACACAATGATGTTATAGGAATTTATATTAATTCTATTAATAGTAGTAGCTTATATAGAAATGTTTTAAAAAATAATTCAGAAGCAGGGATTTATCTTTTTAACTCTGAAAGTTTAACTTGTGCTGAAAATAATGTTACTAATAATAATGCGGGATTATATGGAGATAATTTAACAAATTTGAATATTACAAATAATTATCTACAAAATAATAAAAAAGGTGGAATCTATTTACTATTAGCATATAACAATATGATTTCAAATAATAATATTTTAAATAATGATTTACATGGTTTGGTCATTGAACAAGGGATTGGAAATACAATAACTCGAAATTTATTTTACAATAACAAGGGGAATGGAATAGATATTTATGGAGATAATAACAAGATTAATTATAATATAATTTCATCTTCAGGATTTTATGGAATAGCTATTGATGGATCTAAAAGTAATCAAGTTACCTATAATAATATTTCAAATGTTTATTATGGAATTAATGTTTATTCAGAGAATAATCATATTACTAAGAATAATATAAAAAAGTGTCATATTGGAGTATATCTTCATAAAGGGAAGAATACAGTTTCAAATAACATGATATCTTCCAATTCTAAGTATTTAGGCAATTCTTATGGTGTTTATGCAACTGGAAATAATAATAAAATTTTAAACAATAAATTTAGTACTAATACAACTGGTATTAAGATTAAAGGAGATAAAAATACTTTATTTAATAATCAAATTTCAAGTAAAAAAGAAGGAATTTCAGTAGAAGGACATAATAATAAGATAAAGTCTAATAAAATTACTTCTAAATCTAATGGTTTAAAATTAATAGGCAATAAGAATAAAATTACTTCCAATAAATTTAAATAGAAACTAAATAGTATAATTCTTAATGGAAATAATAATTCAATCTCAAAAAATAGGGCAAGTAATAATAAGAATTATGGAATCCAATCTTTTGGAAATAAGAATACGATAACTCAAAACACAGTTAATAAAAATAAAAATCATGGTATTAAGGTTAATGGTGATAGAAACAAGGTTAAATATAATACTGCTCGTTCATGTGGTGAACATGGGATGAAGATTAATGGTGATCGAAATATTGTTTATTATAATAAGTTAGGTAAAAAAATGAGTAAAAGAATCTGTGTTTATGGATATAAAAATAAGGTTAAAAAGAATAAGGCATGATAAAGATGGGCCTTATTTTAGCTAATTGTTATTGGAGATTTAATAATGAATATTATATATAAAAGATGTACTATTACTAAAAATGGTGATCATGGTGTTAAAATGATTGGAAATAAGAATATTATTACTCGAAATATGATTAAGTTGAATAAGTATCATCAGATTAAGTTGTTGGGGTCTGGTAATAAGATAACTAAGAATAATTTTGGTGTGAAAAAGAGTAAAGCATTGCATACTGTTTATTCAAGAAATAGTTTTAATAAAAACAAATAAATCATGGTGAAATATTAAAATTGAGGTTTATTTTATGAGTTTTGGAAGGTTTCTGTTAATTTTCATAGCTTTTTTTATTTGTTTAACATTTGTTAGTAATGTTAGTGCTTCTAATATTTATGTTGAAGGTTCTAATGATTCTGTTGGTGATGGAAGTAGTAATAACCCTTACAACAATTTAAAAATTGCTGTTAATAAGAGTAATTCTGGATTTGGAGATACTATCATTATTGGTGGTGGGAAATATAAAGCTTCTGATAGTAATACTAATTTGATTATTTCTCGAAATGTGAGTATTTATGGAGCTAAATATTATTATAAAGATAAAAATATTGAAGATACTGTGATTGATGGTGGAAACTATACAAGATTTTTTAATATAAGTAAGGGAGTTACTGTAAATATTTATGGAATAACTTTTATAAATGGTAATCATAAACCATCTATGGCTATTAATTCTTCTAATTCTTCCAATTATTCTATTTTTACTGTAATTCCTGTGGTTATTGGGGGTAATAGGGAAATTTTCGTTTATGGTGGTCCTGGTGGTGCTATTTATAATGAAGGTACATTAAATATTGATGACTGTAAATTTGAAAATAATTTAGCTTCAACTCATGGTGGAGCAATTTATAATTCTGGTAATTGTAATATAATAAGGTCAATTTTCATTAATAATTCTGCTCTACACTATTCTTATACTATTCTTATAATGTGTGGAGGGGGATATAATGTTTATGAAGGGTCAGGTGGTGCAATAACTAATAATAATGGCAATTTAACTATATTATATTCTAATTTTACATCTAATAATGCAACTACTGGAGCTGCTGTTTATAGTATTAATAATTCAAATTTAACTATTGAGTATTCAGGATTTTATTATAATTCTGTAGTTAAAGGAGCAATATATAGTTGTAAATCCTCTAAGTTGAGTATTATAAGATCTAATCTTATTAATAATGGTAAGGATGGAATACTTATATTTACAGAAGGAAAAGCAAAGATAATCTATAATAATATTTCTGGGGCTTATAATAGCATATATTCTAATGGAAATAGCATTATAATGAATAATAACATTTTTAAAGCTTATTATGGTATTTATAATTATGGATTTGCTATTGTTGAGAAAAATATTATAAAATCCTGTGTTGTTGGAATTTATAATGAATTTAATCCAATAAAAATTCTTTATAATATTTTAAATAATAATAGATATTCTATAATTAATTATGGTTCTTATTCTACTATTTATGGAAACACGCTTAAAAATATATCATGTGGGATTTCTAATAATGCAGATTATGTAAATATTAAAAATAATAATATTTCTGCTATGAATTATGGAATTTATTTGTATGGTGAATATAATAATCTGTATAATAATTTTATTAATTCAGGTGGTTATGGGATTAAAATTCGAGGTAATTCTAATAATATAAATGCTGGGTCTTTTGGTAGTATCATAGCTAAAAAAGGAATATACATTGTTGGTCATAAAAATATATTAAAAAATTTAAAAATTAAGTCTAAAATTTATCTTATAAATGTAACTGGTAATAAAAATTCTATATTTTTTAAAGTTTTAACTAAAAATATTATGTTTGGTGTCCATTTTAAAGGTCTCTATAATAGACTAAATGGAAATATAATTATTAGTTGGCATTATTGCATTGGATGTCATCCTATTAAAATATTTGTAAACATTAATATAACTCCAAATAGCACGATCAAACAGAATAAATATCCTAAAATAAAGATTTTCAGTGTTAAAAGTAATAATAAAACAAATAATAATGATATTAAGGAGAACAAATCTTTAAAAAAAAGGTTGAAAATAATAGTTTTTTAAGTGTTTTAGAACCATTTTTTGATTCTTTTAGAATTTATATTGAAAACCTATTTGATTTTGTAGAAAATCTTTTCAGTGATTTGTTAAATGATTTAAATGGGGTATTCTTATATAAAGATTTAACTGATTATATAAATTAAAAATATTCTTAATATGTTACATTAAATAATAATAAAGATTTTAAGATTAAAAAAGTCTTTTATACTTTTTAATCTTTTAGGTATTCTTCTATAACTATATTTCCATCCATGAATATTAAATCATGTTCTTCAGCATAGTCTTCTGCATCAGCTACAGACCTTGCTTCACCAGTATTGCCGTCCATCATTTCACAAACAACGGTTACAGGTGTTATTCCAGCCATTTCACCCATAGCTAAGCTTATCTCAGTATGTCCTTGTCTTTTTTTTAAAAGATTATCTGCTCCTCTAAGTAAGGATACATGGCCTGGAGATCTAAATTCTTTTCCAAAATCATCAAATCTTTCTTCTTTACACATTTGAGCCATTTTACTTATTGTAAGAGCTCTGTCATTATCAGTTATTCCAGTGAATGTTTTCCTGTGGTTTGCCCAAACAGAAAATGATGATCTTTCATCATAGGGAATGTCATCTGGAGTTAGTTTTCCAAGAATTGGGTATTTTTCTTTAGCTACATCCATAATATCAGTCATAAATGGTAATCCAAGACTATCACAGTATTCTGGATGAATACAGCAACAAATCAAACCTCCAGCATCATTTCTCATGGTAGCTACTTCTTTAGCTCCAACGAATTCTGCTCCTATAATCATGTCAGTTTCACTTTCTCTTTTCTCATCATCATACATAAGAACAAATTCACCATTTTGTAATGCTTTTAATGCTTTTTTTAACATGATTTCACCATTTATTATTTTTATATCTATTAGTTCAAACCTATATAATTTTTATTATTCATTAATTTTTTATTATTCCTATATTTTTATAATCAATTTTTCATTATTCTTATAATAATTTTTAATAATTATTTATGCATTGATTTTTTATTATTTTGAATTTTTTATAATCAATTTTTATTATTTTTATAATTTTAATAATTTTTCATTAATAAATATTTATTATTACTTTATTGTTCATCAATACTGATTTTAACTTCGTCTTCGTCTTTTAAATTAAATTTTTTTCTAAGATTTTCTTTAGCTATAAATTCTAGATAATTTTCTTCATGTGTGGTTTTATCTGGGAATACTATAGCTCCAGTAACAGTATTTTGGGTATTTAGATCTTTTAATTTAGCTTTAATATATCTAACACCACCAAAACCTTCTCTTGGTTTTATAATATTATTAGTATTTGACTTTATTCTTTTTATTGAGTCCAAATACTTTTCAGGAACAACTATATTAAGCGTTCCGGGGTATGGTGTAAAACCACATTTTTCATTGAATTTTGACTTGTAAAATTTTTGTCCTAAAAAATACGCTCCTTTTCCATATCCTGTAGCTATTGATCCTTTGATTTCCATAATAACCATCATAATCTTTTAATTATTATTTAACTTCTAATTTTATAGTAGAAAATATTGGTCCTCTAATATCAATTAATTTATTTTCATTATTAATATAATTCATAGCAATATTATCCAGCTTTAGATTAACATCTGATAAAGCCCTTGCAATTGTATTTCTAAATATTAAATCTTCTGATCTACTAAGGACTGCTTCTTCAATTTTATAAGCGGTTTTTGCACTTAATGCATCTATATATCGTATATTAGTTGGAACACCATTTTTAACTGCATCATAAATAATCTTTGTATCATCTGGTATTTCATTTATAATATCTTTTTCATTATATTCTTGAGGATTTAACTCAACTTTTTTAATACTTAGCTCTATGTTTTCTGGAATACCAAGAATATTTCCACCATAAATATAAACATGGTTTGTTGAAGCAGGACCAAGAAGTTTAGCATTATTTTCCCCTTCAAAAGCTTTAACTGATATTTCTTTATTTAAAAATTCCCCTTCAAATATTGTAAACTCACAAGGAGAATTACAGTCTTTTTCATTAGTCCAAACATTTAAAATGCTCTCCATTAGGGATTGCCCTTCTTCTGTAACAGGATAATAATTATAATTTAACATTGTAGCTATATCACGATCACTAAGCTCTAATTTTTGATATAATTGTGGATATACTAAGTTTCTAACATCATTCATCTGATTTAAAACCATAGCTATTCTTTCAACACCTAAACCAAGATTCATCACTTCTTTTTCAATTCCATATTTTGAAAGAGCTATTGGGGAATAAAGTCCAAAGGTAGCTATTTCAACCCATTCATTTAACTTAGGATGATATCCATAAACCTCAGTCTGTGTTTCTGGAATATAATATTTAGATTTTTTTTCATCAGGAACAAATTTAAATTTAGAAAATCCAAAATACTCAAGTAATGCTTCTGAAATAGCTTTCCCCATGTCAAGAGTCACTTCATCATCTACAATAACACATGATGCTGAATGATAGGTCATAAGATGACTAGAATCTTCTTTTTGCTCTCTTCTAAAACATCTATCTATTGAAAACATTTTTAATGGGGGTTTAGATTTTTTAACCATCTTTTCAAGTGATATGAACCATCCTGAAGTCATATGGGATCTAAGTGTGGTGTTACTTGCAATAGGCATTAAATCTTTAATCTCTGGAAAAACTTTTTCAAGAATACTCAATCCTTCTTCATTGTCTATTTCAAGTGCTTCAGAAACTTTCAATACAAGATCGTCTCCATCAAGATATCCTTTTTTGTATCCTCTAAAGACTTCTTGGAGCTTAGCTATTTTTTCATCAGTAATATCTTTTCCAAGTTTTTTGATATAATTTATTTTATCTACACCTATTCCAATATCTGGACGAGGTAGTCCTGCTAAATAGAAACATCTATCAAGAACAGCTGGAGCTTCAGGACCAAACTGTTTGTAAACATCATTTTTATCAATAAATAAAGGATTAACAGCTTCGCTGAAACCAAGTCTAAGGTATGCTTCACGAAGCATTGCTATTGTATCATTTAAGATATGTGATTTTCCTATTTCATATTTTAATCTAGGATATTCTTTATCAGGATGTGATTTTTTTACTAAATTTCCAGATTCAACCCAAGCACGCTCAAAATCTTTTTTAGCTAATTTTATAATCTTTTTCTTATCCAATCTAGTTCCTCCTGATATAATTACTTCATGATACGATTATTTAATAATGATTTATTCTAATAAGTTATTTTTATTCAATTTAATATTTTTTTATAATATTGAAAAATATTTATATTAAAAATATTTATATTATTATCCAAATAGTTCTATTGATTATTATTACCTATATCATTTGATTAATATTATTTACGTCATTATTTTAACTATTATTATTTATATTCTTATTTTGAATGTTATTATTCATTTAGTTATTTTAACTATTATTATTTATGTCCTTAATTTAACCATTATTTAATTTTATATTTTTATAATTTATATCTTTAATATACTATAAACATTTTAACACTTTTTCATAATTTTATAAAACATTATAACTTTATAAAAGTATTATAATCTTATAAAATTATTGTAATTTTATAAAAATATTTATAAAATTAATATCAAATATTACTATTATGGAAACTAGAATTATTAAATCAGATGTTCTTATTATTGGCTCAGGGGGTGCTGGATGCCGTGCAGCAATCGAAATTTCCAATAATGGTCTTAATCCTTTGATAATTTCTAAAGGACTTTCATTTAGATCCGGTTGTACTGGAATGGCTGAAGGAGGTTACAATGCAGCTTTTGCATTTGTCGATGAGGAGGATACTAAGGATATTCATTTTAAGGATACTATAAAAGGTGGTAGCTATCTTAATGATTCTAAATTAGCAAGAATATTAGTAGATGAAGCTACAGATAGATTAATCGATCTTGAAGAGTATGGTGCTCTTTTTGATAGACAAGATTCGGGTGAACTAAATCAAAGACCATTTGGAGGTCAAACATTCAGAAGAACTTGTTTTCAAGGTGATCGGACTGGGCATGAGATAATGATGGCTTTAAAAGAGGAGATAATAAAGAAAAAAATTCCTACAATTGATGAAGTTATGATAACTTCACTAATACCCGATGATTCTAAACAAAAAGTTATTGGTGCAGTGGGATTATCTTTAAAAAACTCAGAAATCATTTTTTTCCAATCAAAAGCTGTAATCTTAGCTACTGGTGGAGCTGGTCAGCTTTATCCAGTAACTTCTAATACACTTCAAAAAAATGGGGATGGCTTTGCATTAGCTTACAATGTAGGGGCAGACCTTATTGATATGGAGGAAATTCAATTTCATCCAACTGGAATGTTATATCCTGATTCAAGAAAAGGAATTCTTGTTACAGAAGCTGTTCGTGGTGAAGGAGGAATTCTTTTAAACAAAAATAATGAGCGTTTCATGGGTAATTATGATGATAGAAAAGAATTAGCCACTCGTGATGTTGTTTCAAGAGCTATTTATAATGAAATAAGATGTGGGCGTGGAAATGAAAATAGGGGAGTTTATCTTGATGTTACTCATCTTGATGATGAGGTTATTGAGGAAAAACTTGAAACAATGCTTTTCCAGTTCCTTGATGTTGGTGTTGATATAAGAAAACAACCTATGGAAGTAGCTCCAACTGCTCATCATTTTATGGGTGGAATTAGAATTGATGAAAACTGTAAGTCCACTGTTAGCAATTTATTTGCTGCAGGAGAGGCTGCTGGGGGAGTTCATGGAGCTAATCGTCTTGGTGGAAATGCATTAGCTGATACTCAAGTGTTTGGAAAAAGAGCAGGAATTTCAGCATCAAAAGCTGCAAAAAGCTCTGATTTTGGAATTAACAATGAAGAAATCAAAAATGAAATTGATAGAATAAATAAACTATTTAAGAAAGGACCTATTCTACCATTTGAGATTAAAAAAGAGCTTCAAAATTTAATGTGGGATAAAGTAGCTATAATCAGAAATGAGAAAGACTTAAAAGAAGCTTTATCTCATATTAGGACATTAAAAGAAAAATTAAATGATATGGATGTTAATAATGAAACACATTATAATAAAGGGCTTCAAGAAGCTTTAGAAGTTATTAACATGATTGAAATTGCTGAATTAACTGTAAAATCAGCTTTAATTAGAAAAGAAAGTCGTGGAGCTCATTTTAGAGAAGATTTCCCTGATACAAAAGAAGAATGGAAAAAGAGTATTGTAATGAATAAGAATAATAGTGTTAAATGTGTAAGTAGATAAAGATGTGTAAGTAGATAAAGATGTAATTAGTGATCTTTTCTTATATCTTTAATTTTTTATTACTTATTTTGATTCTTCTCTTATTTCTTTTAACTCTTTAATAGATTTATTAGCTTTTTCAATAATTTTACTTTCATTTAATGTTATTAATTTCTTATCTTCCATCAATATTTTACCATTACAAATGGTTGTATTCACATTAGATCCATTAGCTGCATAAACAAGATTTGAACTAATCTTTTCACTCATTGGATTTAAATTAACTGATTTATTATCTATTAATATTAAGTCTGCTTTTTTACCAATTTCAATTGAACCTACTTCTTTTTCGAGATTTAAAGCATTAGCTCCATTAATTGTTGCCATTTTTATTGTTTGATTGGAATTTAAAGATTCAGGATTCATATTATTTACTTTTTGAAGAAGTGAAGCAAATTTCATCTCTTCAAACATATCTAAATTATTATTTGAAGCTACACTATCAGTTCCAAGCCCTACACATACATTTTTTGATAATAATTCTTGCACTGGAGCTATTCCTGAGGCTAATTTCATATTACTACAAGGATTATGAGATATTTTGACATCTCTTTTTTTTATAATTTCTATTTCTTCTTTAGACAACCACACTCCATGTGCAGCTAAAACATCACTATTTAAAAATCCAATATCTTCTAAATATTCAAATGGAAGTTTTCCAGTAGCTTCTTTAACATCTTCAATTTCTTTTTTTGTTTCATTCATATGTATGTGGATTCCAACATTGTATTTATTAGCTTCATATCTTACTCTTTCTAATAACTCTTTTGATGCTGTAAATGTTGCATGTGGTCCAAAAAATGTTTTTATTCTTCCTTCAGCAGTATCATTACAATTTTTTATTAATTTTATGTTTTCTTTAAATTCATTTTCACGTTTTTCCTCATCACCAAAATCAATCATTCCATAAGAAAGACATCCCCTTATTCCTGATTCATTTACAGCTTTAGCTACATCTTCCATGAAAAAATACATATCATTGAAGGTTGTTGTACCAGATTTAATCATTTCTGTAATTGCTAAAAGTGCACCATCATAGCAATATTCTCCATTTAATCCAGCTTCAGTTGGCCATATATGATTGTTTAACCATTCATCAAGAGCCATATCATCAGCTAATCCCCTAAGAAGATTCATAGATATATGTGTATGTGTGTTAATCAGGCCTGGCATTAATATTTTGTTTTTTCCATCAATAATCTTTTCTACACCTTTTGAATTTATGAGTTCCTCATTTTTTTTAGATATTTCAGCTATTTTATCGTTTTCGATTAATAGATCTCCTTTAAAAGACTCTATGTTATCTTTTTCTGCTGATTTTGGATTTAATATTGTTGCATTTTTAATTAGAATATTTTTTGTTTCCATTGTATCACCCATTTATCAAATTTACTTGTTATATATTAATAAATAGTTTTTATTTATATGTAGTAATTATTTTATTATTTTATTTTATTTTTTTATATTATTATTTGCAATTTTATGATACTAATCTATTATTTTATATAACGTGATATTTAATATAATATTGATAAAAATAAAAACAATATAAAAAATAATAATATAAAAAAATAAAATAAAATAATAAAGATAACAATATAAAATTCAATATAAAATTATATAAATTATATCTATTATAAAACCATAATAATTCATACTAAATCATATTGACTAATACAAACTCACATAAACTCACATAAACTCACATAAACCCATATAAACTTATATAAAGTTATATAAACTCATATGGTTTTATATAATTTTATAAAAATTGTATAAAAGTACATAATAACTAAAAACAGATATAATAAGGAGAAATAATGAAAATTAAAATTGCAATTCCGTCTAAAGGGCGAATTAGTGATCCTGCAGTAGCTATCTTAGAAAAAGCTGGCCTAGGACTTAAAGATGCTTCTAATAGAAAATTATTTTCAAACACTCATAATTCTGATATTAGTGTAATGTTTGCTCGTGCAGCTGATATTCCTGAATTTGTAGCTGATGGTATAGTGGACATGGGAATTACTGGCTTAGATTTAATCAAAGAAAGCAATTCTGATGTTGAAATTTTAACTGATCTTAAATTTGGTCAAACTAGCTTAGTTCTTGCTTCTCCTGAGGATTCTGATATTAATTCTCTTGATGATATTAAATCAGAGATTGTTGTAGCAACTGAATTTCCTAATTTAACTGACTCTTATCTTAAAAGTCATGGAATTAATGCAAAAATTGTTGAGCTCACTGGTTCAACAGAAATAGCTCCTTTCATTGGGATAGCTGATATTATAGCAGATTTAACTAGTACTGGAACTACTTTAAAAATGAATCATCTTAAAATTATTGATAATATTTTAGATAGCTCAATAAAGCTTATTGCTAATAAAGATGAATATTTTAACAATAATGAAAAGAAAAATCTTATAGGCACTGTTAATATTAGTATTAATGGTGTTATTGAAGCAGAAAGGAAAAAATTACTAATGATGAATGTTTCAAAGGATAATTTACAAATTATTAAAGATTTAATGCCTTCAATGACTGGCCCTACTGTTTCAGAGGTTTTATCTGATAGGGAGGATACTGTAGCTGTTCAAGCTGTTGTAGATGAGGAAGAAGTTTTTGATCTTGTAAATAAACTTAAAAATTCAGGTGCTAGAGATATATTAGTTGTACCTATAGAAAGGATTATTTAAATTATTCATTATTAAATACTGATGAGGAATTATATGAAGTTTTTAAGATTTTTTGTTAATGATTTTCTTTGTAATGATAATGATATTATGAATTGTTCTTTTGATTCCTCTAATATTAAAAGTGGTTATTTTGATGGTGAAAAGATTGTTTCATTGATTGATCCACTTGAAATTGTTTTAAATAATTGGCAAAATGAGGGATATCTTGAAGATCAGATTTTAAATAGCTATTCTCTTGAAGATGTTATTTTTGCTCCACCTACCAATCCTTCAAAAATTATTTGTATTGGTTTAAATTATAAAGATCATGCTCAAGAACTTGGCATGGAACTACCTGATGAACCTAAAATTTTTTTAAAGCCTCCTTCTTCTGTAATTGCTCATCTAGACGATATCATATATCCTGAAATGTCCTCTGAGGTAGATTATGAAGCAGAATTAGCTATTATAATATCTAAAACTGGGAAAAATATTAGTTTTGATGATGCTGATGATCATATTGGTGGTTATACAATATTAAATGATGTTACTGCTAGAGATATTCAAAGAAAAGATGAACAATGGACTAGAGCTAAGAGTTTTGATACATTTGCTCCGATTGGTCCTTATATTGAAACAGAAATGGATCCTATGAATCAAAATATATCTTTATATATTAATAATAAAGTTAAACAAGAATCTAATACTAAAAACATGATTTTTTCTCCAAAAGATCTTGTTGAGTTTATTTCAAGTATAATGACTTTAAATGCTGGTGATATAATTGCTACTGGGACTCCTTCAGGTGTTGGACAGATGAATAAGGGAGATATATCTGAAGTAACAATCGAAGGCATTGGAACACTAACTAATAAAGTCATTTGATTTTTTAAATAAGGGGATTATATGGATTTAGATGAAAAAGTCGATAAAAGTTTAATGGATGAATTTTTAATAAGTGATCTAGTTAAAATTATTCATAAATCATATAAACATTATTTAATGCATCAATTAGCTTACTTGGACGTGACTCCTGGTCAAATTCCTTTTATATTAGAGTTAATGCATGAACCACTTTATCAAAGTGATTTAACATCCAAATTACTTTTAAGCAGAGCAGTAACAGCTAAAACTCTTAAAAAACTTGATGAAAAAGATATAATTGAGAGGAGAGTTGCTAAAGACAATAAAAGAAAAAATGAAGTTTTTTTAACTAATAAAGGAAAAGTTATCGCCTCTAAAATTGAAAAAATTGAAGAAAATTGGGATAATATTCTTTTAAAGAATTTCATTAAAGAATTCCCTGATTTAGATGAAGAAGGATTAAAAAAAATATTAAAATCTTTAGCTAAGGCTTCTTTGAATTCAATTATTGAAGAAAGAGAAAATTTTGATGATTTTGGAGACTTTGATACTTTTCATAAGATGTACCATTCTAGAGGCCATCCATTTAAAGGACATCATTTTAGAGGTAATATGTCTAGAAAAGATTTTTTTAGAAAAAGAGGAGAGTTTAGAGTGAAAAGATTTAAAAAACAATAATATTTTTAGAAAACATTATATTTATATAGTTATTAGTGTTGTTTTTAATTATTTTAATTATTTTAATTATTTTAATTATTTTAATTATTTTAATTATTTTAATTATTTTAATTATTTTAATTATTTTAATTATTTTAATTATTTTAATTATTTTAATTATTTTAATTATTTTAATTATTTTAATTATTTTAATTATTTTAATTATTTTAATTATTTTAATTATTTTAATTATTTTAATTATTTTAATTATTTTTAATTATTTTTAAATTATTTTTAAATTATTTTTAAATTTATTTTTAAATTATTTTTAAATAAAAATTATTTTTAATTTAAAAGATAATTTAAAAAATAATTTAGATAATAATTTTAGGTAATAATTTAA
>NZ_JXMW01000011.1 GCF_002072215.1 Methanobrevibacter arboriphilus JCM 13429 = DSM 1125 | reverse complement strand
ACAATAGCTGATAGTGAATTAGAAATCACTATTGATGGTAAAAAACATTTAGTGAAAACCAATTACAATGGTTACTGGTATTTAACTTATAAACCCAAAAGCATTGGAAAAATTACAGTTGTACTTAATTTCAATGGTGATGCTAAATATTTAGGTTTCACTAACAGCACTAGTTTTGATGTTAAAAAAGGTGAAAGCTTTGTTAATGTTACTGTTAATGAAAATAAGGATGGTTCTGTTGATTTGATTGTTAAAGTAGTTGATGAAGATGGTGATACCATACCAGATTATAAAGTTGACGTTGAATTAGATGGTAAATACATAGGATCTGTGATAACAGACTCTGATGGAGTTGGAATATTCCATATACCCAATTCTAAACTTAAAACTGGTAAACATAAGATTACAGCTTTATCAGATAATGAAAATTACTTTAGTAATCTAACATTTGCTGAATTTGAAACCAAAAACAACAATAACACCAACAACACTAATAATACTAATGGCAATGACAATAAAACAACTGATAATCCAGTAGCAATAGCTACTATGAAAAAAACAGGAATACCAATAATAGCTATTATACTAGTATTGATAAGTATATTTGGAATCAGCTTAAGAAGAAAACAATAATTAAACATTTTTTTTTAGGAGGGCTTATTTATTTTTTTTCCTCCATATTTATATTTTATTATTTATATTTTAATTTTTATTATTATTTTTTATATTATTTTTGACTTTGTAGAAATCCTTTTTTTTTTAGCTTATTTGTGCTGATCTTTTTTTAAACAGATTTTAGCATTAATTATAAGTATAAATAATGAAATTTATATGTTTATTTTCATTTAAGTCAGTGATGCATTGATTTTTAAATTTTTTAATATAATTTTTCAGGCTTTTCAAAGTTAAAATCCGAAAAGATTTAATTGTCTTGAAATTAAATCATTAAACTGAGAGTATGTACTTTTGCGTTTTATAATAATATATATTCTCATTATTAATATTTATATCTTTTCAATCCTTAAATTTCAAAATAACTAAATATAAACCAAAATATAAAAATTTAAAGAAAAAAAAGGATAGTTTATTTGAAAATTAAAGAATAAATTTTTCAAAAAAAAAATGAAACTTCAAATATAAAAAATTAGGATTTCTACAAAGCCTAAAAATTATAAAAATTATAAGATTATAGAAATTACTAGAAATTATTTTAAAAATATTTTAAAAATAATTAAAAATGAAAGAAATAGTAAGCTATATATTACTATTCTTTATTGAGGAATAAAAATTTTTTAGGTTTTTTTTGTCTTCTTTTGAAAGTTCATGCCATCTAATCCTTTGTAAGGCTCCTTCTAAACCACAAAGTCTATTATAACATGCAGAACTATCTATTTTTCTTATTAATAACCATGCTTCTTTAGAACCTATATTTTCCAATTCTTCAATTGTTTCTATGCCTATTTCATTTAATTGGCTTTCTAAAACTTTTCCAATATTTGGTAACTTTGATAGTTCTCCCATTTTAATTCACCAATGTTTTAATTAGTCTTTAATCTATAGATATTCTTAGTCCATAGATTTTTTAGCTTTTTTGGATTGTTCTTCAACTTTTTTCATAATTCTATCAATCTTAGGGTCTTTATCTTTTTTAGAAATTTTTTCTTTTTTATTAATATCTTTATCATTAAATAATTCTGCAATTCCACCAATAGAACCAAGTATTCCAGACATTTCTGCAGGGAGGAATATTTTTGTAGAGTTTCCATCAGCTACTTTTTCAAGAGCTTCTAAATATTTAATTGCTATTAAATCATTTGTAGGATTTCCTTTGTGGATTGCATCATAAACATCTACTGTAGCTTCTGCTTGTCCTTCTGCAATAGCTATTTCTTCATATTTTTGTGCATCAGCTACTTTTTTAATGGCTTCTGCTTGTCCTTCTGCTTCAAGAATAGCTGCTTGCTTGTCTCCTTCAGCCCTTTTAATTTCAGATTGTTTATAACCTTCTGCTTCAAGAATTGCAGCACGCTTCATCCTTTCAGCTTTCATTTGTTTACTCATTGCATCTACAATGTCTTTTGGAGGCTCAATTCTTTGAATTTCTACTCTAACAACTCTTGTTCCCCATTTATCTGTTGCTTCATCAAGAACTTCACGGAGATGTGTGTTTATCATTTCTCTTGAAGTAAGTGTTTGATCAAGTTCAAGATCCCCTATAATATTTCTAAGGTTTGTTTGAGCTAATTTTGTTATAGCTTGATAGAAGTTTACAACATTATAAACCGCATTAAAAGGATCGGTTACTTCATAAAATATAACACAATCTACTATAACTACTGTGTTATCTTTTGTAATAACTTCTTGTGGAGGGACATCTACTACTTGTTCACGAAGATCTACTTTTCTTATAGATTCAATAAAGGGTATTAAAAATACTAGTCCACTTTCCACAGTTCTTTGGTATTTACCAAATCGTTCAACTACAGCTTTTTCATAGGGTCTTAATATTTTAACTGATTTAAATGCTAGGACAAATACTATGAGTATTAATATAATAACTATTATTAGATAATCCATTTTATTCACCTTTTTCTAACTTAATTTGCTAATCCGACTATAAATTATATATGAATAATTTATATAAATATATAAATTATACAATATATAAACTATATAAATACTACTTGTATAAATATATTAAAATATCAACAGCAATATTTTATTCTTTTTTTCGCACTATTAGTCGAACTCCTTTAATTTTTTCAACAACTACTTCTTCTCCAACATCAATATTCTCGTCAGATATAGCTCTCCAAAGTTCTCCAGAAATTTTTATCATTCCTGTATTTTCAGGATCAATAGCTTCAGTTACTAATCCTTTTTGTCCAATAAAACGGTCTGTAGTGGCTTTTTTAGATGGTGATCCTTTTGTTAATTTTCTAGCAAGAGGTCTTGATATAATTAAAAATATGATTGTAAATATTGCAAAGAAGACTAGCTGCATAATTGGATCAAATCCAAGATAATTTGCAATTGCTGCTGCGATCCCTCCAACTCCTACTGACATTAAGTAAAACCCAGTAGTAATTAGTTCTAGTAATAAACATATCGCTGCCAATACTATCCAAAATTCTAATGAAAATGTTATCATTTTTTCTCCTTACTTAAATTAAGTATTATTCTGGTGACTGATTAATATTTAGGTTAATATTTAAATTGGTGTGTATTTAGATATTTTTAAATATTTTTAGATATTTAGATATTATCTTTATTAAATATTTTTAGATATTATTTTTTAAATATTATCTTTATTTAAATATTATTTTTAATATTTTCAGCAAACTCATGTATCTTTGTTTCATATGAAGCTTCTAAATCCTTTTTATTTAGAGAAAGTGTTTTTAAAGGTTTTCTAGATACTAGTTTTTCCATATTCTCAAAAGTGTTTCCTTCGTTTCCACCACATGTACAGAAAAAAGCAATGTTATTAAATTTTTCTTTATTTTCTTTTAAATAGGCTAAAATCGGAGTTGACATTGTGCCTGCCCAAACAGGAGTTCCAATTATTACTAAATCATAGTTTTCAGGCTTTTTTTCTATTTCTTTTATATCTGCTGGAACACTCCTCGCAGCCTGAAAACCAGATATTAAATAAGAAATAGGGCCTGAACGATTTTTTTTATCAATAATTTCTTCTAAATCACAGTCTAACTCTTTTTTTAATTTATTAGCAACTTTTTCTGTTATATTGGTTCTTGAGTAATAGGTTATTAAAATATTCATGATATATTATATCATTCTTAAAATATTTATTTTTTCTTATAAATTATATTTTATATTACAAATAATATTCCATAATTATTATAAATCATATTTCATAATCTTTTATTATAAATAATATTCTTCATAATTATTATAAAGCATATTTTTCATATTAATCGAATTTTCATATTTATTGTTAATTATTTTAGTTTATTACTTTTTATTTGTATGTGTAAGAAGAAATTTAAGTTTTAGAATGTAATATAAGCATAAAATGTATTTTGTTGAAAAATTATATTAAAAATAGCTATAAAATTATAAATTGTTTGTTGATATGAAGTTATTTATAAAATAAGTAATATTAATTTTATAATATTATATAGTAATAGTATAAAAATTAGTAAAAGATAAAAATTTAATGAAATATAAAATCTTTATTTAAAAGATAAGATCTTTATTTTTCAGATAATTATTGTAAGAGAAGTTATGATTCCTAGTTTTTCCCCGAATTATTATAATAACTATTAATATTTACTAATTGAGAAGTGATCAATTTTTTTAGTAATTTTTAATAATAATCATATAACTAGGAAATACTTCTCCTACACATATTTTTTAAGACTTTTTTATTATTTAAACTTTCCGTTGCTATATTGATTAGATGATATAATATTGTTATTTATTAATATTTTTTATATTAATTATTAATTTTTTATTAGAATATTCTTCTTTTTCATTAGTAATATTTTTTTTATTAATATTAATATTCTCTTTATTAGTAGTACTCTTAATTTTCATTAGTAATATTTTTTTTATTAATATTAATATTCTCTTTATTAGTAGTACTCTTAATTTTCATTAGTAATATTCTTCTTTTAATTTGTCTTTGATCTTTTCTAAAATAGCTTTGTGCATTCTTTTTGAAAATTCTGCCTTGTCTGTCTGTGTTAAAACATCTAAATATCCTTGTGAAACAAGATTAAATGCAAATGGGGAGGGGATTACTGTGTTAATTGTTTTTATTTCTAATTGTCCGCTTTCTATCCATTGAAGAACTCTTGTTGCATTTTTAACATCCATAAAATCTTCAATAACTTCTCTTCTAGCTTCTTTAAGAATTGAAAAGTTATCGTCCATGTCTTCTACGAATTTAAGAAGAATCTTACCTCTTACTTGTTGTCTTCCAACAGATTTATCATGTCCTTTATATCTTCTAAGAGTCATTAAAGACCTTCCTGCACAGTGTCTAAAACGACTAGCTAAAGTTTCAGTTTTACTAATAGCTTGTATAAGAATATTTCTTAGGTTTTCTGAGCTTAGTTTTTTAAATGCTTCAAATCCTCCCATTTTTTTGTCTGAACTTAGATAAAATCCATTGTCTGATATAGATATTGTAATATCAATATTACTTTTTTTAGCTATAATGTATGCTATTGCACGAGAGAGTGCATCATTTACTTGTCTACCAAAAAGTGAATGGAATATAAGGAACTTTCTTCCACCAAAACCACTATAATATTCAATCAATAATTTTTTGTTACTTGGAATTTGAGCATAAAGATACTGTTCTTTAAAATATTCATATATAGAATTAGCTGCAAAATCATCAACATAAAGATATTCATCTAAAAAAGATAAAATTTCATCTTTTGATCGTTTATATTCAAATTTTCCATCCATTATAGCTCTAAACCTTTGAATATCAAGGGCAAGGTCAAATGCTAATGGAAGTTGCTCTGAAAACCAAGAAGGTATTGTTGGAGGTCCACTGGCTGGTGAAACATTGATGGTCATTCCCCTACCATAATTAAATCTATATATTCCTCCTCCAAGAACAAATGTATCTCCTTTTTTAAGTTTTTCCATGAAATCTTGTTCAATTCTCCCTATAACTTCACCATCACACTTTACAGCAACACCACTACTATCAGGTATTGTTCCAACATTGGTAGAGTATAACATTCTAGCTAATCTTCCTCTTTTACCAAATTGCTTTTTTTTATAGTCAATCCAGATTTTAGCATAAACATATCTCTCTTCCAACTCCCCATATTCACCTGCAAGATAGCTTAAAACATCTTCATAATCATCACGACTTAAATCCTTATAACAATAGCTTTTTTTAATTACATCATATGCATAATCAATATCCCACGGATTTTCAATACTCATACCATAAATATGTTGAGCTAATACATCAAGAGCATTATGAGGGATTTTGATTTTATCAATTCTTCCTTCTTTAGCATTTTTAAGAAGAACAGAGCATTCAACAAGATCATCTCTATCAGTAACAATAATTCTGCCCTTAGACTTTTCATGTAATCTATGCCCACTCCTTCCAATTCTTTGAAGTGCTCGGGATACAGATTTTGGAGAGTTTATAAGTATAACTAAGTCGATATAACCAATATCAATTCCAAGTTCAAGGGATGTTGATGAAACAACAGCTTTAAGCTTACCTTCTTTTAGTTTATCCTCTGCCTGTAGACGAATTTCTTTTGAAAGAGAAGAATGATGTGCCATTATATTATTGGAGTTATAATTTTCAGAAAACATCTTTTTAAGATTATAAACAAGACTTTCTGTTCCTCGCCGAGTGTTTGTAAAAATAAGAGTTGTTTTATGTTCCATTATTAAATCATCAACAAGATTATACATTGCAAGTCTTGTTTCTTCTGCATCTGCAACTACAATATCATCTACTGGACTTAACACTTCCATATCTAACTCTTTTAAGTAATTAACATCAACAATAAGACAATCTCTTTCTATTCCATATTCATATCCAACTAAGAAGTTAGCTATCTTTTCAAGTGGTGAAACTGTAGCAGAAAGTCCAATTCTTGTATAACCTCCTATTAAATGCTGTAATCTCTCAAGTGATAAACTAAGATGAACTCCTCTTTTGTTTTCAGCTAATGAGTGAATTTCATCGATAATAACATATTTAACATTACTCAGCTTTTCTCTAAACTTTGGTGCTACAAGCAGAATAGCTAATGTTTCAGGTGTTGTAATCAAGATGTGTGGAGGTTTTTTTAACATCTTTGATCTTTCATATTGACTTGTATCTCCAGTTCTAACAGCTTTTCTTATTCCAAGACCTTTTTCGGTTTTTTTAGGAGTTTTTTTGTAAGTTGCTCCATTTTTTATAGCTATTTCTTCTATTTTTTTTAGAGGTTCTTCTAAGTTTTTCTCAATATCATTATCTAATGCTTTGAGAGGTGAGATATATATGCAGTAAACTTTATCTTCAAGTTCTTTTTTTTCTGCAAGGCTTGTTAGTTCGCTGATAACTGATAGAAATGCTGTTAATGTTTTTCCAGATCCTGTTGGTGATGAAACAAGTACATTGTTTCTTTTATGAATATCCACAATAGCTTGTTTCTGTGATGGTGTAAAATCTTCGAATTCATTATCAAACCATTCTTTTACCCATGGATGAAGAATCTTATAGATTTCCTTTTTAGAATAATTTTCAGTCTGTTTTTTTATCATTTTATCCTAGATTATTTTATTTTAAATATAAATTTTCAATACTTATTTTGTTTTTATTATAATTAGAATTTTTCTATTATAATTTTTTATAATTTAGTAAATTTTTTATTAGTTTAATTAAAATTAATAATCTATTGTTTTGTTTTTTCTTTTGTTTTTAATTATTTAATATTATTTTTAAATGTTTCTTAGATTATAACTGTTTTTTAACTTTCTTGTGCATTTTTACTTTTTTAGTTATATTTTCAAGTTATATTTTCATTAACTTAATTGTTATAATATTACTATTTTTTAGTATTTATCATCGAAATTATAATCTTTTTGAATATACTTATAAAGATTTCAACAAAAACTTCACTGAGCTTTTAAAATACACTTATACTGGAGAAAAAATAGAATTCAATGAAAATTTCACAAATATTATTAATTTGCCTCTTTCAGAGCCAATAAAAACTATTTTCATCATGCAAATGAAACAATTATAAGGGATGAAAAAATAAATATAATGAGTTACTATCCACCAGAAATTAGTCCTGGATTTGAATTATTGGTTAAATAAAAAAATAATTATCCAATAGTTTATGAAAAATCAGCTTATGGAACATTCATGACTGCATTAAACACTATATGGTTAAGTGATTCTAGTGCGTATGTTTTAATGGATGAATTAAATGTTTCCGGATCTAGAAATGCAGCTAACGACTATGCCATTAATTATATGGCTGAAACATGGTTTAATAACATTTTAGATAAACTAAAAGTTCCTAGCTAAGGAGTGAATATATGAGTTCGATTGTGTTATATGTTTTTTTAGCAATGATTATTGGAGTAGTTTTTTATCATTTTGAAGATAAAATTTTATCTTTTATAGAAAAAACTTTAAATGTTAAAATTAAAAGGGGAAACTGTAAAAGTTTGGATTGTTATACATATTTTGGTTTAAATATACTGTTATCCTTAATACTTATTATTTTTCTCTTTTGTTTATACTTTCCAGTAGTGATCGACACTAATAACTTCCCAGTATTTGTAGGTTTTATATTCATGTTTTTATATCCTTTAATATTCATGATGATCCGTAAAAACACTTTTAATGAGAATACAATTAGTTATGCAGGATTAGGACATTCTCCTTGTAATATGCTTGAAAAGTGTACTGGCTACTGCCCTATATGGTATTGGTTACTTTCTTTGATAATAGGGGGTTCCGCTACTGTTTGGGGGTTTTCAATGCTGAACTTTCCAGAAATACCATTATATGCAGGGTTAATAATTTTATTTTCAGGTTTAATCTCTCAAACTGTCATATTATTCCCAGATATTATAGATAAATTTGTTTCTGTTGATATGAAAACTATTAAAGGATTAAAATTAATGTTAATAATAACTGTCCTATTGTCTATTATTTTAATAGCTTTGAGAGTTATTATAATAACCTTTTTGATATAGTATTTTATACTGTACTCTCATTTTTCTTTATATTTTTGTTTTTATTATAATTTTATGAATATCTTTATTATGCTATGATTCGATTGGAGTTGTTTGTGCAATTCTTGTTCAAGGTTTGAGATTTTATTATTTCAATTTGTAATTTTATTAATAACTGAGTGGATGTTAAAGTTAAATCAAATTATAATAAAAATTCAAGTAAAAATAATAAGAAAAAGCTAAATTCTTCTATTAAAGCTTATAATTCTGCTAACAAATTTCATGGCTGTGCTAAAAATAATTATAAAAAATTTAAAAAAGCATATACTAATTATAAATCTACTGCTTCTTTATATAAAAAAGTATAATCTTTGTAATAATAAAATAGTTTAAATGAGTTTAATTTTGATTTAGACACTTAGATTAATAAATATATATTAATATAGTATAAATTAATAAATATTTTTAGTTTTATATTATTATTTGTACTGTGATTATATATTTTTAGTTTTTAATTATATACTTATATTTTATATATATCTTTATAGATATCTTTATAATACGCTTTAGATATTTTACAAATATTTTTTAGATATTTTATAAATATAATTTTATAAATATATTTATTATTTAATTATCAATTGTTTAGTGGTGAGATTATGACTAAAGATCAAGAAAAGTTATCTGTGGATGAAGCTATATCCAAATTATCTGATGATGATGTTGAGTTGAGAAAACTTGCAGTTAATAGTTTAGAGGGAGTTGAAGATGAAAAAGTAATAGAGCCTTTAATCATGGCTTTGAATGATGAAAATACTCCTGTAAGACATAAAGCTGCTGAAAATCTTGGAAATTTAAATGGAGAATTAGGAGATTTAGCTGTTGATAGGCTTCTTGAAGTAGCAGATAATGAAGAAGGAGAGTATAAAAGATTTGCTTCTTTTGCTTTAAAAGCTTCTGGTAGTGATAAAGCTATTGATTACTTTTCTAAAAGTATTAATGATGAAGATTTTGGTGTTCGTAAAGTTGCTGTAAGGTCTCTTGGTGAGTTAAAAGTAACTAGTAAAATCGATGATATTGAAAAAATCATGTTAGAAGAAGAGGATTGGGGTGTTCGTCTTGCAGCTATAAGGGCTCTTGGTGATATGGAAGTTGAAGAAGCTATAACTCCAATTAAAAAAGCTAGAAGAAAAGAAAAAGACAAAGACTTTAAAAAAGCAGCTAATAAAGCAATTAAAAAGATTGAAAAATCTATTAAAAAGAAATAATTCTTTTTAATTTCTTATTTTGATTATTTTTTATTAATCCTTTATTTTATTATTTTTATTAGTCTTTTACTTTATTATTTTTATTAATCTTTTATTTTATTATCCTAATTGTTTTAATTATTGCAGTATTTTAATTATTTTTCTACATTTTCTAGTTTCAGCTATTTTTTATTTTTTTATTCTAATTATTCTAATCACTAATTATTCTAATTATTTGCATTGTTTCGATTATTTTTGCATAATATTTATATACTACTATAATAAATATTTAGGTATACCTAAATTTATTTAGGCATGCCTAAATTTTTGTCTAGATATTTTTATCATATTTAGTTCAATTTATTTTAATTGAATTTTAGGGCTTTTTGGTGATTAAAAAATGATTAATAAACGTATAAACTCTGATAGAATTTTTAATCCTATTTTAAATAATCATAAAGGGATTAATTTAAATAATAAAAATAAATATGGGAATATTTCAAGTTGTAAATGTAACTCGACTTGTTCTTGTAATGGCAATTGTGGAAAATCATGTAAATGCACTAAATTTTATGCTGAAGATGATGATAAATTAGTATTTTTCAATGATGATAGCTATGCAGTCTATAGATTAGGAGAATGGAGAAATAATTATAAATTAAATCTATTAGGAATAGATAATGAAATTCCTGCTACTCAAATAACTAAAAACCAATCATTAAATATTATCGATGAAATTCGGAAATATAATTTTAATTTCAAAGGATTTAGAATTAATGGAATGGTTGGATTAGCTATTAGGTTCAATGAACTACAAAATGAAGATGTTGGTGAATTAATAGATACTGAAGAAAAAGAATATTATAATATTAAAAATGAGTTGAACAAATTAAAATTAGAAAATCCCTCTGATTTTATTGAAATAAACAATGAAAAATTCCTTATTTATAAATTAAAAGAAAATTGTCATGGTGCTATTTTATCAAAACCTGTTAATGAATTTACAAGAAAATATAGTACCGTTTATTTAAGCAAAATAAAGCTAAGTGGTATTTGATTGAATATGAATAATTAATAATTAAAGTTATAAAAAACAGTTAATAAATTCGTTATTTAGCTTAACGCTATTTAATTTATTTTCTAATTGAAGATTTTCCAGTAATTTCATTAACAGATAATTTAAAAACTGTTGTTTTTTCAACTGCCTTTGATTTGAAATCATAATTACTAAAATTATTGCTTGAGTATTGTTTCATTATATATTTCAATCCTTTTAATTTCTCTTCCTCTGGCAATATACTGATTTTTCCATTTCCACATACACTTTCAAAATTCATGCTATAATTACATGGATTACTACCTTTAATTAATTCTGTAGAACAATCCATTTCAAATCCTGCTTTATCATTGTTTTTAATAATATCTAATTTTTTACCAGTGTTTGCTCCATGAAAGTATAATTCTAATTCTGATTTGTTTTTATCATAATAATATCCAAAGTTAAGAGGGATTATATAAGGGTATTCATTATCAAATAAACCGATTCTTATTATATCGCATTTTTTAATAATATTAATCATATTATCTATATTTTTTACTTCCTTATCTTTTCTGTTCATATTTTAGCTCTTTATTTATATTTTAGCCTTCTATTCATATTTTATATCTAATTTATATCTATTATGATTTAGAATGTATTTTATTTCTTAATAATTTTGTTTTTAATTAGATTTAGGTTATTAATAGTTTTAATATTATTTTTAATAAACTTTATATTAAACAAAATATAATTTAAATATATGCTATATGATGAATAATTCATATCGAATAATTATATAAATAATTTTGTTAATTTAACTAGTTAGCTATTATATTTAACTTAACTAATTATAGTTAATTAATTAGTATATCTAATTTAGTTGGTTATATTTAATCTAGCTGTTTATATTTAATTTAAATATTTATATTTAAAGGGGATAAAATGAATAGAAATTATATTTTAGTAGTGATTTTTGTTTTGGGAATATTTGTATGTTTAAATGTTGCTTCAGCTGCCCCATCTAATTTAATACATGTAAGTCCAAATGGGAATGATGTAAACAGTGGAATGTCTGAAAACTCTTCTAAGGCAACACTTTCAAATGCTATTGATAGTGTTGGCTCTCAAGGAACGATACTTCTTTCTAGTGGAGTATATAAAGGTGAAGGTAATTATAATATTACAATTAATAAGAATTTAACTATAAAAGGTACTAATAGCAATAATAAATCAATTATAGATGGTCAAAATTTATATAATTTGATTAATATTAATAATGGATCAATTGTTAGATTTGAAAATATTGTTTTTATTAATGCTTATCGAGATACTAATGGTGCTGCAATTTATAACGCAGGGGATGCTACTTTCATCAACTGTTTTTTTAATAATAATTTTGCAAATTGTAATGGTGATATAGCTTGTTCTGAAGGTGGTCGTGGTGCAGCTATATTCAATATTAATGGGAATCTTACTGTTTTAAATTGTTCTTTTACAGATAACACTGGAAGTATGTATGGTGGAGCTATTAACAATAGATTCGGTGAAAAAGTTATTATAAACAACTCTGCTTTTATAAATAATAAAGCTTATAGTGGTGGAGGAGCAATTGACACAAATGGTGGGAAATACATGCTTATAACAAATTCTCTATTCATTGGAAACAACTTGTTATTATTTAATGGTTTAATTGGTAGAGATGGTGGAGCTATAGTTAATAAAGAAAGTAATCTCACTGTTAACTACTGTGTTTTTTATAATAATTATGATTATTATGGAAACACAATCTTTAATAATGCAGGAAACACTAGTGCTGATTTTAATTTTTGGGGAACTAATGATAACATAAGTAGCTTATATAGAGGATTTAATGTTAATAATCATTATAAATTATTAATAAGTCCAACAGTGGCTAACAATACTCTCAAAATAGGAGATAATTTAAATTATAACACTTATTTTTCTTTAAACACAGATGGATCTAAAAAAGGAATCGAAAATTTACCTATTTTTAATATTAGTGTCTATAATAATGGGAAATTATTAGGAGAATTTAGTACAAAAAACATCCATGCAAAAACAACTAAATTAATGTCTGATGTTTCCACTTTAACTATTAAATTATTTAACTCTACTGTAAGTAGTTATGGATATAAAGCTAAAAAAGTTTCAGCTACTAATGCAAAAACTCATAAACCTGATTTGAAGATAGTTAAAATTATAAGAAAGAATAATAAGTATTATATTAAAGTTAAAAACATTGGAATTACTACCTCAAATAAAAATTATCTTGGAGTTTATAGTAAAGGTAAATTAATTAGTAAAATAAAGGTGAAATCTTTAAAAAAAGGTTCTTCAACTGTTTTAAAGTTAGCTTTCAATAAAAAATATTTAAAGCTATTGAAGAAATTTAAAGTAGATTATAAGAATCAAGTTAATGAATTAATCGAAAATAATAATATAGCTATTTATAGATAATTTTTTTTTATTGTTTTTAACTTTTAATTTTTTTAATCTATACTATTCTTAGTTATATACTATTTTAAATTATAATATTTTAAAAATTATTTTAAAAATTATAATATTTTTAATTTTTAATTTTTTCATAATTTTATAATTTACACAATATAAAATTTAGGTATACCTAAATATTTATATACTATGAGAAACAATACTATAATTGGTGGTGTAATCCTCCAAAAAATTACATCATATCACTCAACAAAAGTTCTTAAAACTATAGTACAAAGGTTATTAGTTCTTTCATATGTCATCTTAACTACTTATTTTCTAAACCTTTGCTATAGGTTTAAGAGCTACTCTCTTTTCTTCTTTAATATTCAATTTTTTTTAATACTTAAATCTAAACAAAATATCAGTATTATATATTTTAATTAGCTTTAAACTAATTTTTTAATCTATTTTTAATCTAAGTTTTTTAACTCATAAATATCATTTCGTCTATTTTTTAAAATAGGAAGTTCTTCTCTTACTTTATCCACTTCTTTAAGATTTATTTCAGTTATTAAAAGTTCTTCTTCATAACTAGCTTTTTTAACAATCTTTCCCCATGGATTACAAACTATAGAATGTCCATAAGCATGATAACTATTAAATTCATTAAGTGATGGTGAAACACCAATAGTAAAAACTTGATTATCAAGAGCACGAGATCTAAATAATAACTCCCAATGAGCAGGTCCAGTGGTTAAATTAAAAGCCCCAGGATATATTAAAATTTTTGCACCTTCAAGTGACATGATTCTTGAAAGTTCTAAAAAACGAATATCATAACAGATACCTATTCCTATCTTACCTATTTTTGATTTTGTGTCAATTACTGTAACACTATTTCCAGAATTCAAGGTATCTGATTCTTTAAAGTAAATCTTATCTTTAACATCTATATCAAATAAATGCATCTTTCTATGACAACCTAATATTTCACCATTATCATCAAATAAAAAACTAGTATTATAAATTTTTTCTTTTCCTGTTTCTGCATTGATTTTTTTTTCAGGAATGGAACCAGCTAAAACATGAATATTCTCATTTTTACTAGTTTCAGCTATTGATTTTAAAGTATAGCTATTATCACTAAATTCAGCATATTCTTTAAATTTTTCATTTTCATAAGGGCAATTAAACATTTCTGGTAAAATAGCTATATCCGAACCTTCACTTTTAGCTTTCTTTATCATATTAATAGCTTTTTTGATATTTTTTTCTTTATTATCAACTACATTCATCTGGCATAAAGCTACTTTCAGTTTCATAATCACACCTAAGTAATAGTTATATGACTAAAATTATATATTAATATCTAATATTTATATTTAATATTCATATCTCATATTCATATATTAATATTTAAAATAATTTAGAGGTTTTCAAATGGAAGGAAATAAAAGTAATATGAATGATATTAAAAATAATAATAAATATAATGATATAGGTAATAATAAAAGTAATAATAAGAATAACACCAAACCAAGCAATGAAATTAATGAAAATGATCCAAATTTTGGGAAGATTAATATTTCTTTTAATGATGTAAATTATGCAATATACAAAATAGGAAAATGGAAAAATACCTATAAAATAAACTTAATTGGAACTTCTAATGAGATTCCAGCTACTGAAATTACAAAAGAACATGTTTTATCTAATATTAATGAAATTAGAAATTCAAAGTTTGAACTTGGTAAAAATGAAGTTAATGGTATTGTTGCTCTTTCTATTCAATTAAATCCAGAACTCCAAGGAATAGATATTGCTCAAATAATAGCTGATGAAGAAGTTGAATATAAAAATATTGTTGATGAGATAGATGGATTAGAACTTGAAGATCCAAATGGTTCTATTGAGCTTGAAAATGATAAATTTTTAATCTATAAATTAGAAAAAGATCATCATGTTACTGTAGCTAAACCAGCCAATGGATTAACCATGAAACACCACGCAGAAGAAATCCAAAGATTAAAAGAAATGAATAATTAATTTCAGTTTTTTTGAGTTTCTGATGTCTTTCGTTCTTTCTTAAAAAAGAATAGAAAGGTAATTAAAGTGAAATTCACAGAAACAGATACAAAATTAATACAAATAATAAAAAGAAGAAATTTCTCATTAAAAAGAGAAAAAGAGTATAATTTTGTTTTTAATGAAATATATAAACTATTTGGTAAAACTCCGACACAACTTATAAAAGAAGTAATGGAAGAACAAAAGCCTTTTATTGATAATAAAGGATAACAAATAGCAACCGAATGGTAGGTATAATAAATTAAAATACTATTAAATTAATATTTAAAATAAGAAAAAAAATGAATGAGAGTAACTAATTAAGGTATTAGCTAAGAAATTTTATGTTAATGTAGCTAAAATTAACATCTATCGGTATTCTATTTTTTCTAATTATTGTTTTAATATATCCTTTCTAATTTTAAGAATATTTTATTTTTCTATTATAATTTTTTAAGATAAATGTAAAAGATAACTGTAATTATTAATATAAATTTGAATGTAAAATGTATCATAATCGAGACAGTTTAGTATTGCATAATACTTTAATAAGTTATTTGATGATAAATAATACATGAAGTAATTTGATGAATAAAAAGAAAGTTTTAATGGTGATAATTGTAATTTGCATAGCTTTTAGTTTTGTGTCAGGTGTTAGTGCTGCTAAAGTTGATGCTTATCATATTGTTTATCATAAGCATACATATAGTTAGGGTGGGATGTGTTCTCCTTATAAATGGGGTAAGTGTCCTGCTGCTTGGAAAACTAGTGTCAGAATGTTTTTTAGTGGTTCTCCAAGTGAATTAAAAAAGTATTCTTATGGACGATTAAAGTTAGGTAATAAAGTTATTTCTAAAAAATGGAAATATAAACACATGACTGAATATGGCAAAAATTCTTTTGTCATTCTTTCAACTAAAAAAGGTACTGGTTCTCTTAATGGTAAAACTTTTTCATTTCAAGCTTATGATAAAAAGAAAAAGAAGTGGGTAAATTTAGGCAAGAAAAAAATTAAAAAAGCATATTATGATAGGAGCGTGGGATATTATTAATTAAATTTATTAATGATGAGGTAATTATGATATTATAATAATAACTATTGTTATTTTATATAAATATAATATGTTTTATATAATTTTAGGAGGTATGTTGAAAATGTTGGATTTGAAAGGAACAAAAACAGAGAAGAATTTAATGGGTTCTTTTTCAGGAGAGTCACGGTCTAGGAATAAATATACTTTTTATGCCGCTAAAGCAAAAGAGGAAGGTTATGAGCAAATTGCTGCTTTATTTCTTGAAACAGCGGAAAAAGAAAAGGAGCATGCAAAAATATGGTTTAAATTTTTACATGATGAAAAAATTCCGGATACAGTAACTAATTTAGAAGATGCTGCTGATGTTGAACATTATGGATGGACTATGTATGATAAATTTGCAAAAGAAGCAAAAGAAGAAGGTTTTGATATAATTGCTTATGTTTTTGAAATGGTAGGTCAAATTGAAAAAGAGCATGAAGCAAAGTATAAGAAATTATTAGCTAATTTAAAAAATGATGAAGTATTTAAAAAAGAAAACACAGTAGTTTGGGAATGTAGGAATTGTGAATATATTGTTGAAGGAAAATCTGCCCCAGAAATTTGTCCAGTATGTAAATATCCAAAAGCATATTTTGAAATAAAAGCAAAAAACTATTAAAAATTTATTTATAATAATAGAATAATAATGCTATTATATTAAGTAATGCTATTATATTAAGTGTTGAAAGTCTCCATTTTATGATTATATCATTGATTATGGATATTTTTTGAGAAAGAAGCTTAATAATATTTGTTTGCTGTTCTTTGTGAGAGCTGTAAAAAAACTAATAAACTAAACAAAAAAGAACAAAACAACTAATTTAAAAATTAGCTAATAAACATCATTTTAATGTGGTTAAAACACCTAATGGTTTAATCATGAAACACCACGCAGAAGAAATCCAAAGATTAAAAGAATTGAATAATTAACTTTTTAATATTATTTGAATAATTTAATAAGTAATTTGGTTTTTATTATATGGTAATTAATTTTTGTTTTATTTTTCTTATATTTTCTTTACTTACACCAATTTTTTCTAGATATGATTCTGTATTATTATAATTTTTTTCAAGATAGTTTAATAAGTTTGCCATATATTTTGGCTTTGAGTAAGTGAGTTCTTCAGAATATTGTTTGGCTTGTTCCTTTACTTTTGGATTTTCTTTTATATAAGTGTGGGTTATTTGGTAATTAGCTATGATGTCTGATTTTTTAACACCAGCTAAATCTAATAAAAGTGCGGATATTATTCCGGTTCTGTCTTTTCCATCAGTACAATGGAAAAGTATCCCTCCTTTACATTTTGCTATATTATCAAACACTTCTTTCATTGCAGATTTAGCTTCATTCAGTGCAGCTATATATATTTCTATTAAAAATTCTTCTGGATTTTCTACAATCATTTTAGTTATATCTTCAGATGCAGCTTTTTCAATATCACCAAATAATGAAATTTGTTTATATTTTAAGTTTGAATTATCTCTGATTATTTTTAATTCATCACCTATTTCAATTTCTCCTCTTAAATCAAGTATGTTTCTTATACCATACTCTTCTAATATTTTTAAGTCTTTAACAGTAATTTCTTCAAGGCTATCTCCTCTTAAAAAGCTATTAAAAGAGGTAACTCCATTATTTATAGGATAACCTCCCAATTCTCTAACATTATATGCTCCTTCTAAGGGAATATGTATATATTTCATAATTTTCACCTTTTTTTTAATTATTATAATTTTCCAAGTTATTCTATAATTTATTGATTAATATTTTAATTAAAGCATCTTCATATTTAGATAGTCTTGATAATGTTATTCTTTTATTGTATATTGTTTCTTTTTCATCAGGATTTATTCTTAATACTTTATTAATAATCTTTAAAGATTCATCAAAATCATTTAACTCTTCTAATAATAATACGATACTTTTTAATGGGGAAACTTTATCAGAGTCTTCTTTTTTACAAGTTCTAGACTTTTTTCAAAATTTATTATAGTTTTTTCATATTCTTCGTTATTTTGTAATACATATCCGGTATTCATAGATGAAATATATTTCAGACCAAAGCTTAATCATATAATCATAAATTTTTAACTGTAATTTAGTATTTTTAATCCTTTTAAATAACGTTTGAAAAATAAATAGAATAAATATTGGGATTATTAAAAAAACTTTTAATATTAATTTAATTCCTTTAATCTCTTGAAACCCCATGAGTATAGTTTATGAATTTAATTATTATAATTATTTTTCTATATTCAAATATAATATGAAAAGTGGCTTTCTAATGATTAATAGATTAATTAATCAAAAAAATAAAATAAAAAATTTAAGAAATATGATTAATTATCTAGAAAATAAAAAAAATCTATTGATATTTTATTGAATAGTAAAAATCAAGTAGTTTCTTATATATCTCAAAAATTAGACTAATATTTTAAATATTTTCTTTCTCTATTGTTTTAAAATTCTTCATCATTGATAATGGCATAATGAATATTATTTTTAGTTAGTGTTTCTGTAATTATTTTTTCTAATTTTTCATAGTTATATTTTAAATGGCTAAAATAATAAATAGATAATAAAATATCAATAAAATATCATAAAATATTTACATAATGTTGTATAAATAATATATATAGACATTTATTAAATATTATGAAACGTATGAAAGGGGGGTTTGTTAAATATTTTATTAGAAGAGAGTTTTTCTTTATTGATTTCAGATCACGAATTTTTCATGGATTTATTAATTCAACATATCCAACTTTCTTTAATTTCTATTTTAATCGCGATTGTTTTAGGAATGATTATTGGAATTATTGTTAGTGAATATGAAAAAAATAAATGGATATTAAGTGTAGTTAATTTTGTTTATACTATACCTTCAATAGCATTATTTGGATTATTAATTCCAATATCAGGTATTGGTGATGTTAGTGCAATAATAGCCCTTACAATTTATGCTTTACTTCCTATGGTTAAAAATACTCATTCTGGCATTACTAACATTGATAAGGGGATTTTAGAAGCAGCAAGAGGAATGGGAAGTACAAAATTCCAAATGTTATATAAAATAAAAATTCCACTAGCAATGCCTCATATAATGGCTGGTATCAGAACAATGGCTGTCATGACCATAGCATTAGCTGGTATAGCTGCATTTATAGGTGCTGGAGGGTTAGGTGTAGCTATTTACAGGGGGATAACAACCAATAACATGGCTATGACAATAGCAGGAAGTATTTTAATAGCTATATTAGCTATAGTAGTAGATTTTATTTTAGGCCAAATTGAAAAAATAACGAAATATGGTAAAAATGATTCTAAATTTGTAAATAAATTAAAGAAAATAAGTAAAAATAATGAAAATAATAAAAAGCCAGTAG
The DNA here is from genome assembly GCF_002072215.1 of Methanobrevibacter arboriphilus JCM 13429 = DSM 1125. NCBI lineage: Archaea > Methanobacteriati > Methanobacteriota > Methanobacteria > Methanobacteriales > Methanobacteriaceae > Methanobrevibacter > Methanobrevibacter arboriphilus. Next base: position 34,658 of record NZ_JXMW01000011.1, on the reverse strand, counting down.
CAATAGTAGCTATTATATTAGTCATAGGTTTAGTAGGAGGGGGAATATTATATGGCTCTAGTAGTTCTGAAACAATAAACATTGCTAGTAAACCTTATACAGAACAATATATACTGGGTTATATGTTAAAGGAATTGATTGAAGAAAAAACTGATCTTAATGTTAAACTAAGTACTGGTATTGCAGGAGGAGTTAGTACAATTCATCCAGGAATGGAAAAAGGAGATTTTGACTTATATCCAGAATATACTGGAACAGGATGGATGGAAGTTTTAAAAGAAGGTGGAACTTTCACTACTGAGCAAAATTCAGAGTTAAAATCAAAATATAATGAAAAATATAATATGTCATGGGTGGGGATGTATGGATTTGAAAATACATATGGTATAGCTGTTAATAAAGAAATAGCAGATAAATATAATCTAAAAACTTATTCGGATCTTGCAAAAGTATCAAATGATTTAACTTTTGGAGCTGAACCAGATTTTTTTGAAAGAAATGATGGATATAATGCGATCTCTGAAAAATACAATTTCAATTTTAAAGATACTAAGGATATGGATGTTGGATTAAAGTATAATGCTATCAATGACAAAAAAATAGATGTAGTAGTAATATACACAACTGATGGTCGATTAATATCTTCAAATATAACTATATTAAAAGATGATTTAGGGTTCTTCCCATCATATGAATGTGGAAATGTAGTAAGAAATGAAGTTTTAAAAGAACATCCTGAATTAAAGGAGGTTTTATTAAAGCTTGAAGGACTTATTAGTAATGAAGATATGGCTAAAATGAATTATCAAGTAGAAGTTGAGAAGAAAGATCCTAAAGATGTTGCCCATGAATTTTTAAAAGAAAAAAAATTAGTAGATTAATAGTTTGGAAAAATGAATGATATTTATAAGATTATACTATTGAAATTTATTGGGGGGTGAAAAATATGGATGATCTTGATAATAAAAATGTAATCATTGAATTTCAAAATATATCTAAAACATTTGATGATAATAAAATAATCGATGATTTTAATCTTAAAATAGTTGAAAAAGAATTTTTAACAATCATTGGAAGTTCTGGGTGTGGAAAGACCACTATTTTAAAAATGATCAATGGTCTTGTCAAACCTAGCTCTGGAAAGATTTTTTTAGATGGAAAAGATATCTCTAAAGAAGATATGGTTAATTTAAGAAGAAAAATCGGTTATTCCATTCAAGGAACATCATTATTTCCTCATTTAAGTGTAAAAGATAATATTTCATATGTTCTAAAATTAATAAATAAAAAAGATAAGGATAAAATAGAAAATGATGTTGAAAAATGGATGAAAATAACTAATTTAGATCAAAATCTAATTGATCGTTATCCTGAAGAATTATCTGGAGGACAACAACAAAGAGTAGGTATAGCAAGAGCTTTAGCAGCTTCTCCAAAAATATTGTTGATGGATGAGTCTTTTGGAGCTGTTGATGCAATAACAAGAAAACAACTTCAAAAAGAGATAAAAAAAATACATGAAAAAACTAAAATCACCATTGTTTTTGTAACACATGATATAAATGAAGCACTTGCATTAGGAGATAGAACATTAATAATGAATAATGGAACAATCGAACAATTAGACATTCCAAAAAATATCATGGCTTGTCCTTCTTCTGATTTTGTAAAACAACTAACTGAACCAATATACTAAAAAATAATATAGTTAGAAAATTTAGCTAAAAATTATAATAATTAACATTGAAATGGTGCTTTCAGTTTTATGATATTTCATATAATAAATGAATTCCAACCTCTTTTTGAGCTTTATAGAATATTTAAATTTTTATTGAATGAAAAGTATTTTTAATAAAAAACCAGCTAATTGCTTTAAAACAAAAAAAATCTTGCTGAAGAGATTCAGAGATTAAAATAAATGAATGGATAAGATTAATAGGATATTATCCATTTTTGAGAAAAATATTTTCCATTCATTTTTTATTATTCTTTTTTCTATTTTTTATCTTTAGTTATTTTTTATGGAGGCATTGTTTATTTTCACATGTTTTGAAGTATATTTATATGCGATTAAAAGTGTTATTAGTATTATTGGGATTAATATATCATTGTACAATGCAAAGCCTGCATTTCCAGGAGCCATATTACCTACTTGAATTATATTCATGATGTGAAAATAGCCATCTCCTAAATAGAATACAGATATAGCTATTATTGTTGCTGTCCAAAAATTATCTCTTAATTTCCAACATAAAATACCCAAAATTCCGTATGACAAGTTTGCAATTCCAACTTCAAACTGAAATGGACTCCCAGTAGGCCACCCTATCATATTAGCAACCATGTCTGCCGTGAAAACATGACCAAAAAAAGCAAATAATGATCCAAAACCAACCATTATTACTAAAAACCATAGTAAGAATATTTCAAAAATTCTATTTTTAGTTCTTTCTTTTTTACTTAAAAATAAATGTATTAAAGCCCCAAATATTGTTATAATCCAAAAAATGTAAATCATTTCCATAGAAATCCCCCCTTAGTTACCTAATGGAATATTTGTTTTGATTTGTTTAAATACTTATTGATATTCTTTATTTTTATTTCTTAGATAAGAAATAAAGTATCTATATATTTTTGGCATATATATTTTTAAATTTTTTATTAAAACTTTTATTAAGTTTTTTATTAAATATTTATTAAATTTTATATAATTTTATTCAGATTTAATATTTTTTAAAATATAAAATATCTATTTAACTTTGAAATATTTATTAAATTTGTAATATATATTTAAATTTAAAATAATTATTTAAATATAAATTTTATTTGAATTAAGTATTTATTTAAATATAAAATATTAATAGTAGTGATAATAATATTCCAATTAGAGAAAGAGCTATTTGTATATAACCATGTTTTTTAACAGACTTATTTTTAGATTGGATTAAATAAAATGGTAAAAATAGTCCTATAATACCAAAAAACCCATAGCTATTAAATAATAAGTTGAAAATAAGTCCTCCCCAACTGAATATTATTGTAACAACATAACTAATAATGATTAATTTTTTATAATCTATAATTAAGTTTTTTTCTTCCTTAGGAATTAATGGTCTTCCACAGTTAGAACAAAAGTTAAAACTTTCTTGATTTTCACAACCACAATATGAACATATTTTTACCATTTTTATCAAAAATATATTGTTTATATTACTATAAAATATTTTTTATAAAATAATAATTAAAAATAAGGGATAATCAAAAAATTAGGATTTATAAATTTTATAAATAATGTAGTAAGATTATAAATAAAAAATCTAGGATATAAAAAGTCTAGAATATAAAGATTTTAGAATATAAAAATTTGAATATAAAGATTCTAAGATATGAAGATTTTAGGATATAAAGATTAATATATAGATTCTAGAGTACTAAATATTCTAAAATATGAAAATTTTAAAAATAAAAACTTTAAAGTATGGAGATATTTTAAGATATAGAGAGATTCTAAATTTGCTTATTTAGAATCATAATTAACTTTAGCTTCTATATTTTTACCAATTTTAAACTTTTTCATTTTTCCTTTAATCTCTCCCATATTTTCTGGTTTTAAATCTTCGTCTTTACCAAGATGTAATGTTTTTGCCCATGTTCTTTCTTTTCTAGTTAGCATTTGATAACAGGTAATAAAGAATAATGGAATAAGATGGAACGAATAAAGCCAATATCCAACAATACCTTTAAATATTTGAGGTATTGAAATATTATCTCGATTTAAAGTCACAATTACGCCTGGGAAAAATCCAAATGCAGAAACCATTCCTATAATTAAAGGCGCATTCATCTTTATTATAAAGTCATTTAAATAGAAATATGAAATGATATTTAACCCAAGAACGATAAAACCAAAGAATATAAATAGGTTTAAACCGTAAAATGCCACATGTTCTATGATTCCAAATGTTCTAAAAACTGGAATTTTAGATTTTATTATTTTTGGAGTGTATATAAATAGTGTTTCAAAGTTTCCAATTGCCCATCGAGTTCTTTGTCTAAATAATTGCTTCCAATTTGGTACTGCTTCTTGATAAACACAAGCTTCTCCACAATATCTGATTGCAAATCTATCTATCATTAATCTAATACTTAAGTTTAGATCTTCTGTTATAGCAAATCCATCCCATCCTCCGATATTATAGATTGCTTCTTTTTTAACTATCTGCCCATTTCCACCTAAAAAACCAGCTTTACCTAAAACATCTTTTGCTCTAACAATGTTTCCAAACACAGCAAGTTCAATATGCTGCATAGCTGTAAGAAAATTTTCATCTTTGTTATACATCTTTATACGAGATTGAACACCTTGAACTTTTTCATCATTTAAATAAGGTATGATTTTAGTGAGGAAATCTGGATCTACACGAGCATCAGCATCAAAAACAGCTATAGCTTCTCCTTTAGATATTTCTAAGCCATCATTCAGTACAAAACCTTTTCCTTTCCCTGATCTTGGAGGTACTCTTGTAATTACTTTTAAATGATCGAATTCTTTTTTTAATTCATTAAGAACTTCTCCAGTTCTATCTTCAGATCCATCATTAATAACAATAAGCTCAAAATTTCTTTTTCCTTTGTAGAAATAATCAACATTTGCAAGTGATCTAACACAATCTGCAATTGTATGTTCTTCATTATGAGCTGGAACCATCATAGTAACAAAAGGTGGAACTTCATAATTTGTAACTTTATCTTGCTTGAATAAACTCATAACTGCTAAAAATATTGTAATAGCAGATGGTACAAATAAAACCCATTGTAGCACTGTAAAATTAAGATATAAAAATGAATAAAGTATGAGTATAGAAGAAATTCCAAGCATACCAATAACACATAGTTTTTCAATTAGAAGCTCTTTATTTTTTTCTTTAACATCATTTTCTATTTTTTTAATTTTATTCACGTTATGTGCGTGTTTTTTAAGTGCTATATTTACTGTATGTTTTAATTCAGAATCATTATAAGGTTTTGAAATAAATCCATAAGGATATGTTATTATAGCATTTTTTATATTTTCTTTTTCATCATCATTAACTAAATATATTATAGGTATATCTAATTTTTCAAGTTTTTTAGAGGTTTCTATACCATTTATATCTCCTTTTAACTCAATACTCATAAGAATAAGGTCTGGATGAAATTTTTTAGCTTTTTTTATAGCTTCTTTCCCAGTATCCGCGGTATCAATTACATTATACCCTATATTTTCAAGTTTTTGTTTGATATCTAAAGAAACAGATTCATCTTCTACAATTAAAATATCTTTTTTATTTGTTGAAGTTATTTTCTCATTTTTTTCAGAGATTTTAGAAGAATTTTTAGAATTTTCACTCTTTTTCATTTGATAATAACTTTTTTTTGCTTTTAAATGTAATTGTGAGTTTTCATCTGTCTTATCATAGTATCTAGAATCATTATTTCCCACTACTCCCATAGCGAGATTTAATTTTTCTGTTTCAATTTTATTATTGTTTATAGCTATTTTAACAGATCTGTTAAGTTTTTCAATCTCTATTGGTTTTAAAATAAAACCTGATCCTAGGTCGATGTTTTCTTTGAGTTTTTCATCATTAGTATTAGAATTTAGGTCTTCTATACTTGTTATGAATAAGATTGGTAAATCTAATGCTAGTATTTTTTTAGATGCTTCAATTCCCCTATTACTTTCTTTTAAAACAAGATCTATTAAAACTAAATCTGGTCTTTTTTCTATAGCAATATTAATTCCTTCTTCTTCTGTAGGAACAATATCTATTACTTTGTAATTTAAAGATTCAAGTTTATTTTTCAAATCAATTCCAGTATATTTATTATCTTCGACAATAAGAATATTTTTAGACATATTCTCCCCCCTTTTAATGTCGAAATTATAAAAATATTTAATTATTTATAATATCTTTATATAATTCCTTTTATTTAAGTTAATTAACAATAATAATCCTTTATTATGTAATTATTCATACAATTATTCAATTTAAATAAATATTAATATTGTATGCTATTTTAATAAGTTAAATAAATATTAACTAATATTTTAAATAGTTATAGCTATATTAAATAAAAAAAAATAAAATCATATAGGCAATCTATTAAATCATTAAAATAATGATAAATAAAACAATTGTTAAATAAACAAATGATAAAAATTTGTATATTAATTTATATATTGGTGTAAAAATATTATTAAATTAGTATTATTGTAGTATTATTGTAATTTTCCTTAAATAATCTATAAAATTTATTTTCATATATATAATTTTTATAATCAAATAAAAATAAAACTATATATTTTTTTTGTATTATTAAATTATATGTTAAGGTATATAATGTTTTGGGTTTTTAGTACTTTATAATAATAATATATATCTTTGTACGATTAATAATGAATTAATACTTTTTTGCATAATAATAAGAACTGTTTAATAAATTTTAAAAATTATTAAATTAACTTTTAAATATAAATAATAAATTAACTTTTAAAATATAAATAATATTGATTAAAATTTTTAAATATATTAAATATTGATTATCTTTTATTTTTTAGGTTTTTCTTTATTTTATTTTATCTTATTTTTAAGTTTTATGTATATTTTATAGTGTTTTTGAATTTTAAATTTATTATGATTCTTTAAATATTTATATAAACCATTTTAATTCTTCTAAATATTATATTAAATTTTTTTATTTTATTAGATGAGTTAGAATATTCATACTTCTTATTATGATATTGCTAGTTCTCTTAATTCCAATGATCATTAATTTGAAACCTTTTTAATTTCCTTTTTTTCATTTAAAAAGATTTCAAGATTCTTATTTTTAGATTTTATGCCCAAATATTTATATATGAGTTTGTTCAATATTACTTTCTCTAGAAATTGACCTTTATAAGAAAAATTTCTAGATAGTGGAGGCGGAAAATATTAATTTAAATAAAATATATTACGCAGTATTTATTATCTGTGTAGCATTTTCTATAGTATCTGTTTCAGCTACTCAAGAAATGCCAAATACTAAAAATGGAACTTCTATCTCTGATGATAAAGTTTCAAATAATTCGAAAACTATTGATCATACGTTAAAGTTTGGTGATAGTGGTGAAAATGTTGTTTCACTTCAAAAAGCCCTTTATTCTGGTGGATTTTACATTGGAAAAATTGATGGTGATTTTGGTCCTTATACTAAAAAAGCAGTAGAAATATTTCAAGCTGAAAATGGTTTAAAGACTAATGGAATTGTTAATGAAGTAACATCTTCTTATTTAAAGAAATTAGGTTATTTAAAAAATTATAATAAAAATTATGATTCTAATGTAGTAGATAGTTCTAAAAAAATGATTAGTGATTCTAAAAATCTTAAATCTAGTGATAAATCAGTTTCTAAAGATTCTTCTTTAAAGAAATCTTCTGCTAGTAATTCAGTAAATAAATCTGAAAATTCTAATATTAATACTGAAAAATCTAAAAAATCAAATAGTTCTGATAATAAGTCTAAAAATTTAGATAACTCATATGATGAGTCTAAAAAATCTTCAAATAGCTATGAACCTTCAACAGACAGTTATAAATCTTCAAAAAACACAACAACTAAAAATACAATAACTATCACATCATTACCAAGTGCTGGTGGAACTGGACTTCCTTATAAATGGACTACAAATACTTGGGAAAACTACTGTCCTTTATGTGGAAAATATGGAGGATTAGTAATAAATCCAAAAGGTGTTTATGAGAAAGAATTAACTTGTAAATACTGTGATGCAGATTATTGTGGAAGTTCTGGTAAAGATAAAGCATATGGATCTAGAGCTACATTAATTAGAGCATAATTCTAATTAATAATTGATTATACAATATACTTTAATAACAAATATAATTTAATATATTTAATATTTAATATAATTTAATAATTGGTTCATATAATTTGAACCTTTTTTATTATATTTTATTATTAAAAATAGTATTAATTATAAAGGAATTAACTATAAAGAGATAATTTAATAGTTTATAATAAAAATCGTTTAAATAAAGGTAGTTTATAATGAAATTTATAATGATAGTTAATTTATGATATAGTTTAATAATTTGATATCATATCATTTACATTATAATTTAATTTTACATTATAATCTATTCTTTTATATTTTTTAAATTTATTATCTCAAACGTGTTTGTATAAAAATTAAGAAATATACAAGTCCACAATAAAGAGGTATAAAAACAGAAACAATCATACTTATTATAGGAATGATTATAAAGCTTTTTTTACTTTTTGATATGGTATTAATTTCTTCTTTAGAGATATCAGGAATTAATAGATTATTTTTAACTAGATGATTCCATTTAGTAACATTTATAATCCCAATAACTAATAGATTAATGTTAAATGGGACTGTTCCTATTGTAAAGTTTCCATAGCTTGTAAAAATTGCTGTTGTTAAAGGAATACTAACAATAGCTATTAATTCATATATACTAAGCCATAAATAGCTACTATTTATATTATTTATATATTTAAATTGAGCATGGGAATTTAACCATAATATACTTATAATTAAAAAGCTTATTATAAAACTTACATATTCTGGAATTATGCTTATTAAGTAATTTATAACCTGTGGTTGTGTTATATTCTCTACAGTGGATGGTGGTGTTACTCCAAGAATTAATATTGTCATTGCAATGGCAAATATTCCATCCATTAATGCTGAAAGTCTATTTTTACTTAATCTTGAATCAGCAATAGTCATTAAATCATTCCATTAATTATTATAATATTATGAAAATTATTTTTTTTATATGGTTTGAGTATTATTTAATTGATATTATTTTAGTTGATAGTGAATAGTAATTTTAGTTGTTAGTAATCAATTTTCATATATTAATTTAAATACTTAAATAATTATTTGAGGATGTTGAAGTTTTTATTTTTAGTATTTATTATCAAATTATTTTTCTTATTAGAACTGATGTGTTATTTATATTTCCTGTTGGAAGTATCATTACTTCTTTATGGAACCCTCTAGTTTCTTTCTCAGTTACAGGGGAATATAATATTGCCCTCATACCAGTATATGTTCTATATAGAACAGGTGTTTTTTCATTAATCATTTCCCAAACATTTGCAAAAACTCTTTCTTTTGGTTCAGCAAGAGCTGCAACCATAATAATGTCATAATCGATATTTTGTATTGTTTTTTCATCACCAACAATTATTTCAATATTTTCTTCCATATTTATTTTCTTTAATACTTCTCGAGATAAATTAGCTACCTTCTCATCCATTTCAATTCCAATACATTTTGATTTAAAAATCTTATTAAACATGATAAGTGTTAAAGGTAAAGGACCACTTCCAATAAAGATTATTTTTTTATTTTCATCAAATTTAACAAGTTGACTTTCGTTTTTAATCAAACCTTCGTATCTATCAAAGAATGTGAATGATTCAAGAGTTTTTTCAGGATTTTCTGATTCTAAAATCTTTTTTGCATTTTCAGTTTCTAATCGTGATCCAGCATAAACATAAAATTTTCTTATTAGCTGTAAAGCTTTATTCATTTTTGGATCATCTAGAATATGCTTTGCTGAGTCGAAATCAATTATATTATCATGAGCAATTATTTCAACCTCGTCTAATAGCTTTAAAATCTTTTCCAGTTTAATATTGTCGAGCTTAGAATCTCCATATTTATCAATATCTCCATAGTCTTCCAATGCAGTAGCTATTTCTTCTATTTTGCCCCAATATTTATAACAGCTCATTTTATCATCCTTTTTTTATCTCTTGACTAGATATTCTCTTTGATAATGGAATTAATGTTTCATATTCATTTGTTTTATTGAAAATGCAATTCTTTAGCTATATTTTTTAATTAACTATCTTTTTTTAGTTATTTTTAATCATATAGTTTTTTGTATATTTCAATTATTATCTTATATTTTAATTTTCATTTATTATTAGATTTATTTCATATATTATATTTTCATTTTATATTTCAATTATTATTTTATATTATATATTTAATAACAAAATATATATAATTAAGTTGATAATATATTCTTAATTTTAAAATAACTCTCTTAAGTATTACAATTTCGTATTTTTAAGCTTAAAAAGTAATACTTCTTGAAATAAATGGTTTGAGTATTATTTAATTGGATATAAACTCATAAAAAGTAATACTTTTTACAAGTAATTTTTCCATTAATACTTTTTATAATTAATATTTGCAAGTAATATTATTTCCATGTAGTATTTTTTAAAAGTAATAATTTTTATACTACTTAAGAACTGTTCATATTTTAATATTCTTTTTTATTGTGTTGGTGTAATTTTGAAATATTATAAAATTAGAACTTTGGATGATGATGGAATTTTCCCACTAAAAACTAAAAAATTTCTTTTTAAAATGATTAAAAAGGAATATGGTTATGGCTACATACCAAAATATCATGGAGATATAAAAAATTTGGAGGAAGTCTATTTAAATAATAAACGAAATAGTTTTTTCATTGCACAGGATAAAAATGAGAATATTATTGGTACATTGGCTATTAGAGAGTATGATAGGGAATTTGAACAATTTAGTAATCTTTATTGTAGGAATTCTACTGCAAGTATATGGAGAGCTTTTATTGATGAAGATTATCGTAGAGTAGGAATCGCTTCTGCACTTGTTGGTGAAGCAGAAAAATTCTCAAAAAATAGTAAGTATAAAAAAATATATCTCCATACTCATAAAAATCTTGATGGAGCATTAGAATTCTGGAAATCTTTAGATTATAATATTACTCTTGATACAGATAATCATCTTCAAACTGTACATATGGAAAAGAATATTAGTAGTGTTTTAGGGAATATTTATTCTAATATTAAAGATTCTATAGCTTATATTTAGATTATAGTTTCATTTTTATCTTCATTGTGAAAAATAATGGTTGATTAAGTTTTATTAAATTTTAAAATGATTGATTTTTAAAACTAAAATAAGTACTAAAATAAACAATATAATTAAAAAAATAATATTTTTAGATTAAATTTTAATTTAATTTTAGATTAAATTTTAATGTAATAATTAAAATTAATAATAAATAAAGAATAATACTTTTTAAAGATTATTCTTCATCTAATTCTATTCCTAACTTTCCTAGGGATCTTCCAATTATTATTGTAACAATTACAGCTATTATTGTCACTATAACTGCATATATAATTAATCCCATTGTCGCAGACCCTGCTTTTAAAAATTCATTTATTACAGCTTGTATAGCGCCATTCCAAGCTAAACCTGCAATAAATGCAAAAGCAGTTGTCATCAATGTGGCTAATGTTTTTAATGTTTGAACTTTCATACTATCTCCCATATTTATCACCACTTATATATTATTAATTCAATATTAATTAATATTTCTATTTAACTCTTAATTTAGTTGTTAAGTCATTTTAGATATAAATATTATTTATATTATTTAATATGGTTGCTATTTTAATTTAATATGGTTGCTTTTTTACATTTTTTCACATTAGGCTCTTATTGTTTTTAGACTTTTATCTTTTATTATAAAAATTATATAGAATTATAAAAATCAATATAAAATCTAAATATAAAATTTATTATATTATAAATATTTCCAATTTTAATAGATATTTGCAATATAATAGGATTTATATTTAGATCTTATTGTAAGCAAATAATTGTTACAAAAATTTTATATAACAAGTGTTATAATATTATAACTTGTCATTTGCTATGATTTATAAATATATATTTTTACTAAACCTATGATTTGCATGAAAATTACAATTGAATATATAATTTATTTTTAATAGTTAATGACATTAGAAGGAAGAAAAAATAATTTATACCAATATCAAAGATCATTTAACTTTCTATCTTCCTTCTTAAAGATTTTTACTATTTTTTATTTTTTATAAAATTTTTCATAAAACTAAACCTGTTAAATTTGCATGCTTAATTAAAATCGTTATGTTTATATATTCATATCGCAAATATTATAATTAATAATCGAGGTGATATGATGACTGTTAAAATTGATTCTGAAAAATGTGGAAATATAGATAATTGTCCTGGTGATGGATTATGTATAAAATTATGTGAGCAACAAGCTTTAATTGATGATAATGGTAATTTAAAAGTTATTGATGAAAATTGTGATGATTGTGATCTTTGTATTGCAAATTGTCCTAATCAAGCTATTAGCAAAGCATAAATTGGTGATATAATGGCTTCAGCTCACCGTGAAGGACAAGATAATAGGGAAGTTATTCACCATAATGATATTTGTGTTGGATGTGGAATATGTTCTGATATATGTCCAACTAATGCTTTAAATCTTGGTCCAATTTTGCCTATAGCTAGAGGAATAGTGGATATGGATTATATCCGGATGGATGAAAATAAATGTGTTGTTTGTGGATTATGTTCTTTTGCATGCCCTTTTAATGCTATGGAATTTAAAATTAATAATCTTGCTGCAAAAAATATGAAAGAATATCCAAAATGGGGTCATGGGACAAATATTGATCAAGAAGATTGTATTCTTTGTGGAAAATGTGAATTATATTGTCCAAGAGATGCAATTCTTGTAAGAAGAGATCTACCAAAAGTAAAAAATCTTGTATCTGGTGAGATAAAAACAGAGGTGGATAATTGTATAGCTTGTCACATTTGTGAAGAAATGTGTCCTGCTGATGCTATAACAATAAAAACTGATTCAAGTTCAAATATTGGGAGATTTAATGCATCTGATATTGAGATAGATCCTGAAAAATGTATGTATTGTAAAATATGTCAGAAAGTCTGTCCAGAAGATGCAATTAAAGCAGTATGTACTACTTGTATGGATAGTGAAAATATACCTCCAGTTGAAATTACAGGAAATGTGGTATTAGATGAGATTTCTTGTGTAAATTGTAGCTGGTGTGAAAATATATGTCCTTCAAATGCAGCTCATACATTAAAGCCTTTTAAAGGTGAAGTATTACTTCAAGAAAATGAGGAAGAAGATAAACTTTGTACTGGTGAAGCATGTCATGCTTGTTTAGATGTCTGCCCATGCAATGCAATAACATTAACTGATAATCACATGACTGTTAATGATGATGTTTGTGTTCTTTGTGGTGCATGTGAAAAAGCTTGTCCTCAAAAAATATTATCTGTAGATAGAACTAGTATGGAATTATCCAATATTAAATCTAAATCATGGCAAAATATTCTTGGAAGTTTAATTGATTAGTTTAATTGATTAATATTGTTTATTTTTAAGTTTCAATATTTTTCAATAAATTTTAATAACTTTTAATATTTTCTAACACCTTTTAATTTTTTAATATTTTTTAATTTTTATTTTTTTACACTTCTAATGTTATTTTTTCTCTTATTTTTATATATAAAATGAATTTATATTATTTCTTTATTTTTTAATAGTTTTTAATTTTAAATTTAGTTTTCTATTCTACTTATTTTTAAACACTTATTTTTAGACATCCATATTTTAAACACTCATTTTTTGAATATATATTAGAATAAATACTTATTATAAAATACCTAAACCTTCTAATAATATTTTAAATCCTAATAAAATTAAAACTATTCCTCCAATGATTTCAAATTTATTTCCAAAATAATGTCCTATTCGTTGCCCAATTAATATTCCTGCTTCAGTTAGTACAAATGAGACTGTTCCTATAAGTATTATTGGAAAAAGTATGGGTGTTTTTAAAATAGCAAAAGTAACTCCAATTGCAAATGCATCTATACTTGTAGCTATTGAAAGAAGTGTTAACTCTTTAAAAGAAAATTTTCCTTTATTAATTAATCCATTTTCATCTTCACTCTTTTCAATTGCATTTTCTTCATATGCATTTTCTTCGTCTGTCGTCTGTAAACTTTCATAAACCATTTTAATTCCTATAGTTAAAAGTAATATGAAAGCTATCCAAGGAGCAACTGCTGAAATCAAGTCTTTTAATTGAATTCCAGAAGCCCAACCTAAAATAGGCATAACTGCTTGAAAACCACCAAAAAATATTCCAAACCATAAACATTGCATTTTAGTTATGTTTTTCAGAGTAAATCCTTTGGTTATAGCTATGCTAAATGCATCCATAGCTAATGCAATTGCAATTAGAATTATTGTTACTATATCCATTTTTATTCCTTTAGTAAGTTATTTCTATTGTTTAGTTATATTCAATAAGATAATTTTTATAATATCTATTATTCTGCTATTATTTTTATAAATACTTTTATAAAATTTTTATAAGATGATAATTTATTATATTTTTACTTTTTATTAATATAATATCTAATATTAATATTACTATTATTTCTATCATTATCAATACTATTCTTAATACTATTCTTAATAATAGTATTAATACTATTTCTGATATTATTAATATTTTTATTAATATTATTATTCTTATTAGTATCAATATTATTACTATTGCCATTAATATTATTACTATAAATATTATTACTATTAATTTTATTACTATTACTATTACTAATATTAATATTACTATTTAGTATTTTTAATCTTATTTCTGTTATTATTGCTAATGCCATTATTACTATTGTTATTATTAGTATTAATATTTTTATTATTAATAATTTTTTTTGTTATTTATGTGTTTTTCATGGATAAAAATAGTAAAGATTATTTACTATGAGTAACAATATATCAATAGGAAGTGTATTTCCTACTTGAAAATATTTATTTAAAGTTATTATATGGTGAATTTTGTTTAAAATAAATGTATTTTTGTTTAAAATATCTATTGAATGTTCATTCACATAATTATTTTAGCTTTATTTAAAAGTTGTATAAATTATTAACAATCTTTAGGTTGTGATTATATGCTTCAAGGGTTGCTAAAGGGTAAAATATATTTTAAAGGAAAAGAAATCGTTGTTGAAAGAGTTACCTTTCAAGAAGAGGATAAAATGAGGATTTTTCTAGCTAATGATAGTGATTATGAGTTTTTAATTTCTAATAATAAGTTTAATATTTATTTTGATAATACAGCTTTACTTAATTGTAATCTAGATAAAGCTAATTCCTCAAAAGAAGAATGTGTTGGTGTTTATGGGATTAAAAGAAATGTAACTTAAATTATACCTTATCCTAAATATTAATTTTTAAATTCTTTTGTTTTAGTTTTATTTATTCAGCTTTTTTATAGTTTTTTAGCTTTTTTTTTTAGTTTTTTATAGTTTTTTTAGCTTTTTTAGCTTTTTTTTAGTTGTTTTTAAAGAAAAATAAGTTTTAAATAAGATATAATTTTTAAAGAAGAATAAATTTTTTAATCAAAATATATCAAGAGTCACTTTTTTATCACTTCTTAACTCTTTAGGGGGATCAACAGCTTTAAATTCAATTCCTTCCTCTTCAAGAAGTTCTTTAGCATCTTCATTAATATCTGGTGCTACAAGTAATCCTCTAATTTTCTTTTTCTTTGATTTAACTTCTTTTAAATAATCATTATCATTTTCTTCAAAGTCTTTAAGATATCTTCTTATTTGTTTCACAGCATTTATTCCTGCTTTTCGACATTTCAGCTCAACTACTACAATATTTCCTTCAATATCTTTTCCTAATATGTCTATAAAACCATGTTCTGTGTTATACTCTCTTGCTGTTGGAGTAAACCCTTGTTCAATCATATTTGGATGTTTTATTATCATATCTCCCATATCTTTTTCATAACCTGCTAATTCTAATTCTTGATAGTCTTCGGCTAGTGCAAAACTTGCAAAATGAACTTTTTCTATTTCCACTTCTAGTTTTTCTTTTGGAGTTCTTCTGTGACTTTCTAAAATTAAGTTATTTTCTTTTATCAATGCCCTATGTCTTGATTTTGGAGGTTGCCAATTAACTGGATCTATCTTCCTTTCTTGATGAACAAGAAAAGATCCATCTGGTTTTAACATTATAAAACGCTCTCCCCAATCTAGTTGACTTAGTGCTCTTCCTTCATATAATACTTTACAATATGCAAATATGTTTATCACTGCTTTTTTCCGTATTCCGCTATCGATAAGATCATATGTTTCTTCAATATCGGGGTTTTCTAATAACTTGTATTTCATGATATCACAGTTGATTTATAAAAGTTTAAATATAGATATTTAGATATACTTTGAGCTACAATATTCATATTATATTATTATTTAAGTAATATAATATTTATTTAAATATTTATTTAGACATTATAATATTTTATAGATTAAATTATATAATATAATTATATAATCATAGTTTTATAGTAATATTATAATTATTGCTAGTATTATTAGTATTAGCCTTATAATATTATATCAAAATTATAACATTACTGTCATTATTATCATTACTATCATTATTAGTATTACTAATATTACTCATATTACTAGTACTAATATTATCATTACTGTTATAATTATTTGATATTATAGTTATATAATTAGTATTCTTACAATTATTATAATTAATAGTGTTATTATTAGTATTTTACTATTCTACTATTATAATGTTATAGTATTACTCATATTACTAGTATTACTGATATTACTAGTATTATTAGTATTTTTTAGTATTATTAGTATTATTAGTATTATTAATATTATTATTGTATTTGGAGTTATTGTTAATATCAATATTCTTATTAACGTTATTATAATTAGTATGATTATATTAAATTGATTATATTTTTGTCAATGTTTTTATATTTGATATTTTGCAACTAAAATTTTTGAATGGTGATTTAATGGTTTATAGAATTGAAATAGAAAGAGATTTATGTATAAGCTGTGAAAATTGTGTTAATGAGTGTGAATCGATGTTTGAAATGGATGATGGCATCTCTAAACTCATTTCTGGAGATATTAATAATGATAATATTTCAATAAAAGAATATGAAGATATTTCTTGTGGAATAGATGCTGCTGAAATGTGTCCTGCTGAATGTATAATTGTATATGAGAACGATGTGGCTATAAACTAATTTAAAGCATCATTGATGATTTAAGTGTTAATAAAATTTTTAGTTTAAAGGTGGTTTTTATTAGTTCTAATAATAATATTATTAATAATAATATTAATAATAATAATAATAATAATAATAATCTTTCTGATGATGAAAGTAATTATAAAATAAATATGGATGATTTTTCTCCAGAATATTTTGAACTGGAATCTTTTAATTTTTCATCTGGAAAAAAGTTGAAAAGTCTTCCAGTTGAATATTTCACGATAGGAACTCCTATCCTTGATGATCAAAGACATATAAACAATGCCATTATTTTTCTTCATGGATGGGGAGGGGATTGTGGATCTATAAGAAGAATTAATGAAATTATAGGTCCAAAAAAACCATTGGATACTAAAAAATTTTTTATTATATCTATAACCACTTTAGGCTCTCCAAATTCAGCAAGTCCTTCAGTAATGAACCTTGGAAGTAAATTTCCAGACTATTCTATTGAAGACATGGTTAAATTTCAAATAGATTTTCTGAAGTCTAAATTTAATATTATTCATGTAAAGGGAATTATTGGGAATTCTATGGGTGGATTTGAAGCTCTAACATGGGCAGCTAAATATCCCGAATATATGGATTTTTTAATATCTTTAGTAAGTACTTATAAAGTTGCAGGTCATAATTATGCCCTTTTTAAGTTTATGAATCGTATAATTGAGAGTGATTGTGAATATAATAATGGTAATTATTCAAAGCCTCTTAAAAAATCTTTGGCACTAGCTAATGAGTCAATGTATCCTTTTGGACTTTCTAAAGAATATTATTATACTTTAGATAATAATGAAATTGATGATTATATGAAAGAAATGAGGGATGAAGCTATTGAAGAATGGGATGCTAATGATGTGGTTTATAGGAATAATGCATCAACTTCTTATAATATTGAGGATATAATTTCAAATATAAAGGCTAAAACATTGATTGTAGCTATAAACCAAGATCAGTATTTCCCTCCTGATTTAGATGCAATTCCAATGTCTGAAAAAATTAAAAATTCTGAGATTATTATTTATGACTCAATGATGGGTCATATTGGAACACATGAAATAATAAAGATAGAAAATGAGTTAGAATATTTCTTAAAACAGTTTAAATAATATATAATAAGTTTATAAATTAAGTTTATATAAAGTTTATATATTATATTAAGTTTATATAGAATGAGCTTATATCTAATAAATTAAGTTTATATAGATTTATTATTATTATTTTAAATGTTCTTTAATTTTAAGCATATTCTTTAGCTATAATTATTTTAGATTTAATTATAATATTATTTAATTAATTATATACTATTTAATTTTAATTATATTATTTAATTTTTAGTATTTTTAATATATTCTTAGTATTTTATGTAAAAGAATTATATGTTTTTAAATTGTTTAAAAAATTATGGTGGTTTAATGGAATTAAAAGTAGAAAATTATGGTTTAGCTGAAAAAACTGATTCTGATGATAAGGAAATGGCTTTTGTAACTTATAAAGTTTCAGGGCTTGATTCAAACTCATTAGATTTTTTAAAAGAAAATTTAGAGGGTGATATTAAGATTGATGATGGTGTATTATTTATAAAAATATTCTATGATGAAGAGATGTCACCATTCCATAGTGAAGAAGCAAAATTAAAAATAGATGATTTTATTGCTAGAGAAGAGATAGAAATGAAATTTTTTATTTCTAGCTTCTTAGAAGACATGTAAAAAAGAGGATGTGAAAAAACATTTTTGTCTTATTTATATAGTATTGTTATATTAATATAGTACTATTCTATTTAATTTAGTATTATTCTATTTAATTTATTATTATTCTATTAATTTTGTTTTATTCTATTTAATTTTGTTTTAATTTAATTTAATTTTGTTTTATTTTAACTTTGTTTTATATTTAAATATAAAATAAATTTATAATGGAATTAGCTATTGATCGTGTTGAATTAAAACTATATTGGCTCCATTTGGATCTTTAAATAAAGCCATTGATCCAACTGAGATTTTTCTAGGCTCCATTACAAATTCAATGCCTTTAGATTTAAGTTCATTAACTTCTTTATTTATATCTTCTACTTCTATTCCTATAGAAAAAAGTCCAACCTCATTTTCTTCATTTTTAATGAGTTCTAAAAGCACGTCTCCTTCTCCTTTTAATAATGTTATTGTTGCTTGAGGGAGATTATATTGGCTATCTATTTCAAAGCCCATTTTTTCTGTATAAAATTTAATTGATTCATCCATATCTTTAACTATCATTGTACTGTATTTAATTCTCATTATATCACCTTTTTTAGTAATCTGATGAAATTTCTAAACTAATATCTAAGCCAATATCTAAACTCTTAGCTGAATGAGTTAAAGCTCCTATTGAGATTATATCTACACCTGATTTTGCAAAATCAACTATATTTTCAGAATTTATCCCACCTGAAACTTCTATCAAAACGTTTTCTCTAAGTTTAAAATCATTTAAAATCTCTAAAGTTTCTTTAACAGATTCTAAATTCATATTATCTAACATTACAATGTCTGCTCCATTTTTAGAAGCGATAGCTGCATCTTTACTATTCTCAACTTCTATTTCTATTTTTTTTGTAAAGCTAACACTTTTTTTTACTTTTTCAATGGCTTCAGACACAGAGCCTACCACTGCAATATGATTATCTTTTATTAAAACCATATCATCAAGACAGAATCTATGACTATCTCCTCCTCCGACTTTAATTGCTAAGTTATCAAATTTAGCTAGACCTGGAGCAGTTTTTCGAGTGCCTGCAATTTTCACATTAGGAGCAACATTTTTAACCTTTTCTACAATCTTATTTGTATTAGTAGCTATACCACTCATTCTCATGAGTATATTTAATGATACTCTTTCAAGAACTAATATATCTTTAGCTTTTCCCATTATTTCTATTATTGTTTCTCCTTTAGAGATTTTTGTACCATCATCTTTAAGAATTGCAACCATTAAACCTCTACTTTCAAATATTTTTTTAGCTATTTGTGTTCCAGCAACAACTCCTTCTTCCTTAGCTATTAATTTTGCATTACCTAGTGTTTCATTAGGAATCAATGATTCTGTAGTAATATCTCCAAACCCAATATCCTCTTCTATCCATTTTTCAATAGTATTTTTCATTAATCTCACCAGATAGATATAACTTTCTTTCAATTCTTTTTTTAATTATTTTATTATTACTATTTTTTATTTATAGTATAGTTAATTAATTTTTAGACTTTTTAACATCTATGAATATTAGTTATATATTTAAACCCTAAATTATATATAATTTATTAAACAAACTTTAATAAAATAAATAAGCTTACTTAATTTTAATAATACTTAATTTTAATAATTATATTTTATTATTATATATTTAGTAAATTATATATTTAGTAATAATATTCTTAATTATCTATTAATAATGTTCTTAATCATATTTTAATAATCATATTATAGTTATTATTATAATAATCATATTTTTCTAGAATTATATTTATTTAAGTGATTTAATGGAGATTACATTTTTAGGAACCTCATCTGCAGTCCCATCAAAATATAGGAATCATCCTTCAATAGCTTTGAAGGCTTTTGGTGAAATAATGCTTTTTGATTGTGGTGAGGGAACTCAACGGCAACTAGCTAATGTTAAAATAAGTCCAATGAAAATTGATAAAATATTTATTACTCACTTACATGGGGATCATATTTTAGGTCTTCCAGGTCTTATTCAATCAATGGGCTTTAGAGGTAGGGATTCACAAAATCCTCTTCATATTTATGGGCCAGTAGGTCTTGAAAAGGTAAAAGAATCTATATTTAATATGGGTCATTTTACAATTGATTTTCCAGTTATTATTCATGAGATTAATAATTCTGGAGAGGAAATTAGTATAATTTTTGAAAATGATGACTATATTGTAGAATGTATAAAAACTCATCATAATGTTATTAATCTTTCTTATTCTATCTATGAAAAGAAAAAACCTAGATTTTTAAGAGAAAAAGCAATTGAGTTAGGAATAAAACCAGGCCCTGACTTTGGAAAACTTCATAATGGTCATTCTATTGAAATTGATGGAAAAATGATTAAATCAGAGGAAGTATTAGGGCCTCCAAGATCTGGTTCAAAGATAGTATATTCTGGTGATACAATCCCTTGTGAAGAAATGATAAGGTTAGCTAAAAATGCTACTGTTTTGATCCATGAAGCTACTTATAAGAATTTGGATTTTGATAAAGCTTTAAATAATTTTCATTCAACTGCTTCTCAATCAGCAGGAATAGCTAAAGAAGCTAATGTTGATCTTTTAATATTAACTCATATTAGTACAAGATATACTAATATTGATGATTTGAAAGAAGAAGCTTTAAATATATTTGAGAATACTAAGGTTGCTTATGATTTTAGGACTTTAGAGATTTAATGAGAGATAAAATGAATCTAAATATTTTTCCACAATATCCTTTTATAGGGCTTTTTATATACATTGTAATAATTTTGATTGCTACATTACTTGCGGTTAAAATTTCATCTTTTTTGATAAATAGAGTTACTAAAAAATTTGAAATTGAATTAACTTTTAATTATTTATTAAAGGATCTTGTAAAATATTCAATTTACATCATTGCTTTTTTAATGATTTTAGAGGTTGTTGGAGTAGATATCAATGCTTTAATTGTAAGTGTAGGGGTTGTTGGAATTACTCTTGGTTTTGCTGCTAGAGATGTTATTTCTAGTTTTGTTTCTGGAATATTTATTCTTGCAGATAAAACAGTAAAAGTCGGAGAAGTTATTGAAGTTGATAATATTAAAGGTAAAGTTACAAAAATGGGTTTTAGAACTACTACTATTGTAACTCCTGATAATTTGATTGTTACAATACCAAATACTGTTCTTGCTAAGAATCCTTATATTAATTATACTTTTTTTGATAAATATAGGATTGATTTAGAAGTTATAATACCATTTAACATTGATATAAATAATTTTGAAAGAGTATTGGTTCAAAGAATATCTAATCTAAATTGGGTTTTAATTGACTCTTCTGCAAAAGTTGATGTAGTAGAAATGAATGAAAATGGAGTAAAAGTGAAGATTAGTGCTTGGGGAGAAAATTATTCTCGAATAGACTGTTATCGTTTGGATCTTGCTAATGAGGTTAGAAAATTAATAGGAGAAATGGATTGATTTTATTTAATAATTAATAATTAATAATTAATAATTTAAAATTTAATAATTTAATAATTTAAAAAATAATAATTTAAATAATTATAAAAATAATATAAAGAATATAAAATTAATAATTTTAAAACATAACTATTATAAAAATAAATTTATTATATAAAAACTTATTATATATTATCAATATTCTTATAATTTAAACTTATATATTTATAATACTTATTATATTTATAATATTACAATTAATTATTAATATTATTACAATTGATATTTTATAATTATTTTTATAATTATTTTTATAATTATTTTTATAATTATTTTTATAATTATTTTTATAATTATTTTTATAATTATTTTTATAACTATATTATCAATATTATTGTAATATTAAATTAATTAGCTACTTATAAGCTATTAGAAAGCTTTTTATATTTTATTAATATATTTAGCTTATTAAAATACTATTAATATATTTAATATAATATATTTAATACATATCTAAATTTTATAGGTAATTTTCATGTTAACAGATTTACAAAAAGAAATCATCCATTTGAAAGATGAAAAAAATGCAATAATCCTTGCTCACAATTATCAACCAAAAGAAATTCAAGAGATAGCTGATTTTCTTGGAGATTCATTGGAATTATGTATTAAAGCTTCTGAAATTGATGATAAAGATTTAGTTGTATTCTGCGGTGTAGATTTCATGGCTGAAACAGCTTTTATTTTAAATCCTGATAAGAAAATTCTTATCCCAGATAAAGATGCAGAATGTCCAATGGCCCATATGTTAAGTTCTGATGAAGTAAAAGAAGCAAAGGAAAAACATCCTGATGCTGCTGTTGTTCTTTATGTGAATTCTTTAGCTGAAGCAAAAGCTGAAGCTGATATATTATGTACATCTGCAAATGCTTTAAAAGTTGTAGAAAGTTTAAAAGAAGATAAAATATTATTTGGCCCAGATAATAACCTAGGAAAATTTGTAGCTAGGCAGACTGATAAGGAAATTGTATTGATTCCTGAAGGAGGCCATTGTTATGTTCATAAAATGTTCCATAAAGGAGACATAGCATTTGCAAAAGAAAAACATCCTGATGCTCAGATAATTGTTCATCCAGAGTGTAATATAGAAGTTCAAGATTTTGCAGATGCTGTTTTGAGTACTGGTGGTATGATTAATTATGTTAAAGAGTCTTCTTATAATGAATTTATAATTGGAACAGAAGTTGATTTAATTACAAGGTTAAAAAGGGAGATTCCCGACAAAAAATTCTATCCTCTTTTAGATGAGGCGGTTTGTAAAACTATGAAACTACATTCTCTTGAAAAGGTTAAAAATTCATTAGCAAATGAAGAATATCCAATATCTGTTCCAGAAGATATTGCTAAAGAATCTCTTAAAGCAGTTCAAAAAATGATCGATGTTTCTAAATGAAACTAAATATCTTTAATAATGAGGATATTCAACATCTTCCTTAATTTATTAGATACTTTTTACTTTAAATACATTTTTACTTATTAACTATTTTCACCTATTAACTATTTTTACTTATTAACTATTTTTTACTTATTAAATATCACCTATTAACTATTTTTTATTTATTAACTATTTTTGTTAAATACTTTTCTAGATTATTAACTATTTTTATAGCTATTAAATTCCGTTATAAGTTATTAAACACTTTATAAATTATTAAATATTTTGTTTTTTATTAATCTTTTTTATATTTTTATTTTTGATAATTCTTACTTTTCTACTTCTTTAATATTCTTATAAATAGTATTTTTTATTTTTAAATGAAAAACATATGTTATTTATCTATTTTTTATTTAACAAATCAGTATATTTATTAATAAGTTTCAATGGTTCTTAATTTATAATTTAATCCTATATTATTGTTTATTTTATTATTTAAAAGATATTTTTTCTTTTTTTCAAATATATTATTTTATAAACTTACTAAAAATACTATTCTCTTTTTAGTACTATCCTCAATAGCTCTTGTTTTTCTTTGTTTTGCCAAATAGGGTATAATTTACAAATTTTTCTAGTAAATACTTATAATTCTTTTTGATTAAATAATCATTATATTTAAACCTATTAAATGCTCTTTTTTTGATTTAATAAGTATTGAATAAGTTTATTTTTTAAAAATAAACCCAAATATTTATATAACATGTTATCAAATATTATTTTTGTCTAGAAATTAGTTTTTTAAGAAAATTTCTAGATATGGAGGCGGAAAATATTAAATTAAATAGATTACATTACACATTGTTTATAATATGTGTAGCATTTTCAATGGTAACTGTTTCAGCTACTTCGGAAATGTCAAATATAAATGATGGAAAATCAGTAAATGATAATTCATCAAAAGATAGTAACAATGTGAAAAATTCAGTTAGTATAAATAATACAGATATTACTTTGTACAACTTAAGTCTTGGAGATAATGGTACTAAAGTTGCTTCACTCCAAAAAACTCTTTATAAATATGGGTATTATTCTGGAGAGATTGATGGTGAATTTGGTCCTTATACTGAACAAGCAGTCAAACTTTTACAAATTGATGCAGGCTTAAATCCTGATGGCTATGTTGGAAGTTTAACAAGTTCTGTTATAGATCAATTGAATACTCTATTAGAAAATGATTCTCAAGGAGTAATTGGTAATTCTAAAAAAACAAATCAAGAATCTATTTCTTCTAATAATGGTGAATATTCAAGTAAATCTTCTTCTAATGCTAATTCCTATGGAAACTCACGATCCTCAGGTTCTTCCCTTTATGGAGGATATGGAAAAGGAGTTGGTGATTGTTGGGATAATAGTGAAATGCTATATCAAAAATTAAAATCTCAAGGAAATGATGTTAGAATAATCCAATATCCTACAAGTTTATCCTCTAATCATAGATCTGTTCAATATTATTCTAATGGTAAATGGGTAGATTATGATTATAAAGGAAATGGGTACAAAAAAGTATATTATGCAACTAGTAATAAGAATGGTGCAACTGTAGTTAAATAAGTTATTAATATTAACTGTTTTTCCATAATTGGTTGGATATATTGTAATCTACTAATTACTTAGATATTTAATATTAAGATAGTAAAATATAGAATTAATTTTTAAAATATGTGGAGTGGTCATGATTTTGTATTTTTTTAAATATAAACATGACCTTCCTCATAATTTTAATTTTTTATTTTTTAGCTTTTTTTATTTTTTCTAGTTTTTTATTTTTTTTAGCTTTTATTTTTTAGCTTTTATTTTCTTTTTTTCTAATTTTTTTATTTTTGTTTGACTTATATTTTTTATAATTTTACATTATTTTTTTATTTAAGTAGTTTTAGTAGAGTTTTTATATATTTAAAATTTTTTAAATATAGTCGGGGGGGGGGGGCTAGCTGATGATTTTTTCTTTTAATCTTTTATATGGCTTTTTTAGTAGTTAGTTTTATATATTAGTTTATTTCATAGTATATTATATGAACATAGCGAATGTTCATTTTCATCATATGAATTTTTTATTAGGTATTTTTAGAGAGTATATAAAATAGGCTATTGAATTAGATTGGTTTATATGGTGTGTATTTATTATGAAAATACCTAATAATATCTAATAACATAATATAAAAGAAAAAACTTTTAACTAACACTCAATACCTAATTTTATATTAGTAAATAAGATAAAATTATAAAAAAGTATATAATTAAGAGGTGAATAAGGTTTATGTTAACAATAAATAAGAATCATTCGTTGATCCTTGTTGTGTTATTTGCAATAATATTTGCTGTAGCTATATCTGGAGATGTACATGCAACTCCTGTAGAACCAGATTATAATACATCCGGTGATTGGGTAAATGTGTATGATGAACTAGAAAAAAATCTGACTAATGATAAGGAGGATCTAGAAAAAGCAAATGATACAGTTCAATCAACTAATAAAACTTTAAATGAGAAAGATAAGACTGTTCAAACTTTGGATAAAAAATTAGATACTGCTCTTTCTAATCAGAAAAAAGCTCTTAGTACAAAAAAATCCAAATATACTGCTTATAAAACAAGCTTAACTAAATATAAAACTGTGAAAAATAATTATCTCAAGGCTCTTAAAAAATATAAATCAAAGAAAACAAAAGCTAACAAAAATAAAGTATTGAAAGCAAAGAAATCTGTATTAAATTACAAAGCAAAAGTAAAACAAGCTAAAAATGCATATGCTAAAGCAAGTAAAAGCTATGAGAATACTAAATCAACAATCACACAAATTTCATCAGAAATAAGTGCAGGAGTTAGCCTTGTAAACTATTATGAAAGCAAATATGTTGAGGCAATAGCTAATCTTTATGAAATATTAGATCGGGAAGAGTTCGCTAGTTTCGAATATAATAATGCTAAAGCTGTTCTTGATAATATAAATAATAATTTCACAGCAATGATGAATGAGTTATATAATAACTTATTAGATGATGGTTATATAAACAGTACAGCTGATTTGGATGCAAATGACATTGCTAATGAATATTGGAATCTTTTAGACATTGAAGATGATACATTCAAAGATATTTTTATTAGTTCATTTGCTGGTAATTTAAGTGAAATTTTTAACAGTTATAATGGTAATGAAACTTTCATCAATTTAGCAGGAGAATTTTTAACTAATTTCACAAATGTTGTTATGAATAACTACTTTAGCACTGGTGAAGCTTATGATGATGGAGTAGTTAATGATTATGTTGATAATATTATTAACAATACTGATTTACAATCAGCCTACAATGATACTTTCAATGAGTTCGTAGCAAATGCTGAACTTAACAGTAATGAATCTGCAACAAATGCAACAATATTTGCTGGACAAGAATTAATTGGTTCTATAAATGATGCTGTTAATAACTTATTTGATGAAATAGATATTGCTCAAGAAAAACTAGCTGAAATAGAAACTACCTTAGAAAAATTAAATGCTTCTGCTTCTGAACTTAAAACTTTAGCAGAGGATGGAGATGGTTCTGAAATTGCAAGTACTATAGATTCTGATGTAAATGTTTTATACATAGCTATATCCAATGTTATAAAACTTTTAAACGAGGAAATATCAAAGATTAATCTACTAAAAGATTTTGTAAATGAGGCAAATACTAATGCAGGTTCTGCAGTATCAGTTAATGATATAGTAGCTGCATATAATCAAGCAGTAGGCAGTGCATCACTGATAACTAAAGGCACCGATGATGTAATAGATACTTATGCAGTTGATGTTTTAATCTACGAAATGGGATTATATGTAATTGGTAATAATGTAACTGCATTAAAAGAATTAAACAATGAAACTATCAATGATTCACAGGAATTAGCTAATTTTGAAGGAAATTTAACCGAAGTTAATAATTTAGAAGATGATCTAGAAGAAATAGTAGGTTATGTTGATAGGGATAATGAAATTTTAGCTAATTTATTACCTACAAATGGATATGAAGAAGCTTGAATAACTCATCAACACATCATATTGAGAGGAATAAGATTTAGCTAATAGTTTCTTTTGAATAAATCAAACAATATTTTGTTATAAGGGAGATTTTTCTCTCTTATTTTATTTTTTATTATAAACTTTAAATATTAAAAAATGTTGATATATACATTCTGCTGATTATATATTGATTAAAATGATAAAATAATAAGGAACTATATGTTTTATATCAATATATTGGATAAAATAGCTAATTTAAATTATTTTATATTGAAACTTCTTATTTTTTAGATTCTGTAGAAATTATATTTGAATTTTTATTTTTAAATGTTTTTGTATAGTGATATAGGCCATAGCATGGGGTTTTTAGTTTTTAGTTCTTATTATCTTTTATTTTTTTAGTTTATCCGTTGATTGTGGGGTTTATTTCTAAAAATTCTTTTTATAACTTATATTACTGTTTTTAAAAATCTTTCTAAGGGGATATTTTGGTTTATTTTTGTTTTAATATGAATTTATGGGTTTAATTTTTTTCTTTATTTATTCATAATTATTTTATTTGAGCTATTTTCTTATTTTTATTTCTTTTTCTTATTTTGTTTTAATTGTTTTTATCCATTTATTTATTTATATCTTATGAAGTCAAAAATATAAAAATCTAAAAAATAAAATTTTTGAAAGATTAATATAATTAATTTTCTTATTAATTATTTTAATAGTTTGACAAATAAATGCTAAAAAAATTTATCAAAGCTTTATAATTTGCATAGATTTATATACTCCTTCATACAAAAATATTGCTAAGGTAGAGATATATTATGGAGTATATTAGATAATACTCTTAGTAATGTTAATTTTAAGTTATGTTATAATATTGAATCTTAAATTTAATATTATAAATAATAATTAATTATTCTTTAAATCATAATTTAAAAATTATAAAAGTTTAAATTATAATTAATTTAAATTAATTAGTATATTTTTAATTTTTATATTTAATTTGAGGTAATATTATGGTATATTATATTCAAGAAGATGAATTTGAAGATGAAGAGATAGAAGAATCAGAAGATGAACAAATAGAAAATAATGAAGATCACTCTGATGATGAAAATTCTGAAGAATCAGAGGATGAAGAAAGTTTGCCTTTTGCTAAAGCTGAAGTTGTTCGTTTAATGAAACAAAATCTCGATAGTGACAAAATGATTAGAGAACGAGTTAAAGTTGAGATGAATAGGTTTCTTGGAGATGTTCTCAAAAATGTGTGCAAACAGCTTAATGAATATCCTTACACTACTATAGAATATGAAATGCTTAAAGAATCAACTTATCCTTATACAAATATTGAAAGGATTAATCAAGAAAAAGAAAGGATTTTATTACATTTAGAAGCTATTAGAGCTGATTGTAATGCATTATCTGCTGATGTTCAAAAAACTTTAAAATTAAAAGATGTTGTTGATGAAGAAGATGAAGATTTTAGAGATTTATAATCTAAACCCATTTACTAAGGTTTTCATTTAATAAAATTTTTATTCATTAAAATTTCATTTACTAAAGTTTTTATTTACTTTTTATTTATTAAATTTCTATTCATTAAAATTTTTATTTAGTAAAGTTTCATTTTTAACTTTAATTTTTTAATTATTATTAATTATATTATATCTACAAATTTTCATACAATATTTAAATATTAAAAAACTTTATCTAATTTTCTTCAAATATTGTAAAACCAGTTTTTAAATTTTTTAATTCTTCTTCTGTTAATTCTTCTTTTTTAACATCAATATCCATTATCTTGCTTTGACCAAAAGGATCTTCTATAATTAAAGTAGCATCAATATCTCCTTTTGATAATAATGAAAGTTTTTCTAATATTTTTAATCCATTTTTCTGAGATTCATCATCATCAAATATTTTTAAAGCTTTTTTCACTCCTTCTTCAAAACGAAAAATAACTCCTTCTACGTTAGATACATAACCTAATGATTTTGGACCAGGTTCTACTTTTAAGCCTAATTCAGGGATAGAAACTGTTGCTGATTGTGATTTAACCACTCTTGATGATAAATTGCTACTTTTTATAGTTAGTGTATATTTCACTGGATCTTTTTGTTCTAAACATATCACATCATTGTGTTTGTACCCACAAGCATTACATATGAGTGTTGATTCAAGTATATCTCCAAAATGAGGTATTTTTTCCTTTTTAGTTGTTGATTCTGCAGTTTTTTCCCCTTTACATACTGGGCAGTCAATTACCATTTTTTCCAATTTATAACCTCATGTAGTTTTATTTTATAACAAATATAGTAAATATATTATCCAATAAGTATATTATTCAATAAATACATTATCCAATAAATATATTATTCAATAAGTGGATTGTTTTCCTTTGATTGGTTATCTTCACCTTTATATACATAACCTTTTGCATCCAAGTCTTTTATAATATTTTCAAGGATTTTTTTATCAGAAGCACATATTTTATTCCCTCTAATATTATTTGAAAGATTATAAAGATATTCAAAATCACTTTTTATCTTCGTTTTTTTTTCTAGAGATTCAATGAATTTTTTTGTTTTATCTGGGTCTGATGCACCAACTTTTCTTTTCAGAGGTTCTTTAAATCCAGGGAGTAGATATGTAACATCTTCAATGATTCCCCCATGTTTATTTATAATTATATCTACTACATCAGCAAGTTCATCTACAGTATTTTTCAACAAAACTGTTTTACAAGTTTCAGTAATGTTTGTAAGCATATTTTGTACAGTTCCTTCAATGCTTTGAGTATTTACTACTCTTATTCCATTTTCCTCTGCTTTATCAATTAAAAAGTCATGAATAATTCTGTTTTCAGCAAAATATTCTAATTGCTTCCCTCCTCTATGTATTTGCATAGCTCTTTTAACAAAACGTTCTTTATGATTCTCTTCATCAGACATTAAAACAAAGAAATGTATTGATGCCTCACTTTTAAACTGTTCTATATTTATTAGTCCTGGAACAAGGTGGACTCCTTCTATAATCACGTCATCATAATCAGAAATAGCTCTACTTATAACTTTTTCAATTGCTGGAATAACAAATGATGAATGTTCAACAAAACCTGCATTTATAAGATCTTTTTTATTATCGAATTTATTTTTATTTCTAAGAACAGTAAATGCATCAAATGATGACTTATGTAGAGCTGGAGCATATTCTTTACCGATGATTCCTCTAACAATTTCTCTAATAAAATCTGACTCAAGCAAGTGTTTTATTTCTAGTTTTTTAGCTAATTCTGCTGCTATTGTTGATTTACCAATCCCTGATGCACTTCCTACTAATATTACATAAGGTTTTCTCAATTAAACCCCTCTCCTTTTTATTTTAGCTACTATATAATATTTTATAACTTTAAGCCAATTATAAATTTTTTTATCTGTTTATAAAGTTTTTAACTATTTATTATTATTTATTTTTTAAGAGATAAATATCTAATGTTTTTAAAGTAGGATATTTTTAGTAATTATATCAATTATAATAATTAAATTATTATAATAATTATTTTTAATAATTAAATTAATTTTTGAGTATTAAGTTTAACGAATGTTAAGTTTAATCAAAATATGAATTATTATAAAATATTATAAACTATTATTTGAATGAACTATACATTTAATAATAATGAAGTATAATATTTATATTAATATTTATAAGTTATAATTAACTCATGTTTATAATTAAGTATTATCACTATAAATGTAATTATAATTAGTCTAATAAAGTTAAAGTAAAGCTATAATAAATTTGAATAGTAATAATAATTAATCTAAATATAATTAATGTGAATATATTTTATCTAAATGAGATTATACTAACAATTTATCATTAATTTTGGTTTGTTTTTAATATTGAATCAATATTTAAAAAAAATCAATATTTAAAATTATCCAAAATAAACTATAAATAAAGATTATTAAATTATTAATATTGCAAAATAACAATTTATTGAATTTTAGGAGTGATTTCTTGCATTCTATTGTTTCAGTTAAGGAACTTCAAAGTTTAAATCCATTTATCGTTATTGGCTGTGGTGGAGGTGGCGAAAAATTTTCTAATCTAGAGGGAATCGAAACTGTAGGATTTGTTGATGATGATAATAATAAACATGGAAAAACATTTTGTGGATCTGATGTTTCAGAAAGTTTGCTTAAAATAATCAATGAGGTTGAAGCTAAGAGTGTAGCTATAATGCTTCCTATTGGTGCAGAAGGATCAGCTCTTAAATATGCAGTTCAAGCTATTGATAATGGTATGAATGTAGTTTCCTCTTTTAGATCATTACCTCTCAATGATAATATTTCATTATTAAACTTTGCCAAAGAAAAAGGAGTAATTATTAAAGAGATAAGTCCAAGGTTGGATGTTATTAATGACATATTTGGTGTTTCTCCTGAAAAATGCTGTGAAAAACTTCCAAAAATATCATATGAGCCAAAAGCACCTGTTGTTTTTGTTGGTGGGACTTCTCAAGAGTGTGGTAAAAGAACCACTACTAGATTATTGGGTAAAGAAGCAAATAATAGAGGATTAACTTCTCTTGTAATATCCACTGATGAAATGGGTTTAGAAGAGCCATCTGACTTGAATTTTAGAGCTGGAAGTTTATCTGCAATGGATATTCCTTCTGCAATTCTTGGTTCAATCAAATATTTAGAAGATAAGAAAAAACCAGATATAATATTTGTTGAAGGTCAATCTAGCTTAACTGAAAAAGGAAATCCTCATCCAAGAGGCTTATCAGCAGCTATTTTAATAGGTGCATCACCAGATGCTACAATAGTTTGCCATAGGCCTAATCATCCTTATCGTGAACCAAGAGGTGTTACTGAGGAAATAACTGCAATTGAAGCTATAGAGCCAACAAAGGTTGTAGGTCTTTCAATTAATTTGAGAAATGCAGATAAAGATGCTGAAGTTGGGGATTTTGAGTCTGAGTTCAATTTACCTGCTGCCGATGTTTATAATGAAGGTGCTTCAAAATTATTAGATTCTATTTTAAAATATTTAGAGGAAAATAAATTTAAAGGAGAATAATGAATGAGTTTTATTGATACTTTAAAAAGAAGTCTTGGTTTTGATGAAGAAACAAAAGAGCCTGTAACTAGTGATTATGCTGAGGATATTTTGGAAAATGATTTTTACATTGCTCCAGAACAGCCATTTTATGAAATCATTTTAATAAGACCAAGAACAGTAGATGATATGGATTATGTATTTGATCAGATTGTGGAAGAAAACAATCCAGTTATTGTTGATTTAGCTTTTCTTGAAAATGAAGGTCCAGACCCATTTAAAATGGCAGGAGAAAAAATTAAAATTCTTAGAAAAGAGTATAAAGCAGAGGCGATTTCGCTCTGTAAAGGTCATGATAAGAACATGATTATTTTAACTCCTTCAAGAATTAAAATAATTAAAAAAGAATAAATATTTTATTTTTTTTATTAATGTACTTTTATTTTCATTAATATGTTTATTAGTTTAATATTATTATTGTTTCTATTATTATTCTATTATTATTTCTATTATTATTTTTATTATTATTTTTATTAAAATAATAATTAAAATTAATTAAATTGTTATAAATAACCATAATTTTTTTAATATTAATCTTCAAATTTTATAAATTAAATATTTTTTCAGCGTTCTTAAAAGCTACTTTATCAATATCTTTACTATCAAACCCTAATTTTTTAAGAGTTCTAATAGTTTTAGGCACAGATATTGGATCAGAGGGCATATTACTAATATCACTATTTAAAAGAAAGTTGTCAAATCCATATTCCTTTAAAATAGCAACTGCTTCATCAACTTCCATTTTTTTAGGTTGAACTGTAAGACCTAATGTAAAATCTTCTTTAATAACTTCATCAATAACATTTAAGTTGATATGATCTATAATAACTAGATTGGGGTCTATTGTTTCCAATACTATTTTTTTTATTTCTTTTAAAACCTCTAATTTATTTTTTCTAGGTGTGTGTATAATAACATTAGTATTTGTTTCATCTGCTATTTCTAGCTGTTTTTTGAAGATATTTTTTTCTTCATTACTTAAATCTTCAAGACCAATTTCTCCAATAGCTACTATAGATTTTTTTTCAATATATTCATTTAGCTTGTCAAAAACAATTTTTGGTGATTTAATAATATTTGAAGGATGAATTCCTAATGCTACTTTGAGGTCAATACCATATTTTTTAGCTCTTTCTGTGTCGTAGTTTAATATTCTCTCTAAATGATTTAAAAGAACTACTTCATTCATTAAATTGTATGGATAAAAAGCACAAGTAATTGCAGTATCTATTCCGCTAATAAACATTTTTTCAAAATCTTCACTACTTCTTGCATCAGCATGGATGTGGGTATCTATCAATTTTATTTCTCCTTCTTTTTAATTTATAATTATAGTCATAATTAGACTTGTAGTTTATAATAGATTTATAATTTATAGTGATATTTAATATGTTATAATATGTTTTAGCTATGATTTATATTTTTGTTTGGTCTTTTAATTGCTGTTATATTACTATTTTTAAATTAAATAGTATCAATTTTCAATACTTTTAAAAAATATATTTTTAAGATATTTTTTAAGATATTATTTTGGCTAAATTGGTATAATTTTTAATTAATTTTAACTAATTTTAACTAATTTTAGTTAATTTTTAGTTAATTCTTCATTGATTCTTTGATTAATTCTTCATTAATTTTGATTAATATTTAATTAATTTTAGATAATTTTCAATTAATTTTCAATTAGTTTTTAGATATTTTTCATCTTTTATCTATTTATTTTATAATTATTTTATAATAATTTTTTAATTATTTTTTAATTATTTTCTATT